>NZ_JBHYXD010000015.1:53999-81720 GCF_042751995.1 Streptomyces sp. NPDC059371
CCTAGGTCGTGTCCGCAAAGTCGCGTCGTCCGCCCGGAGGGCGTGCCAGGCGTCGCCGGGCAGGCGAGACTTTGCGGACACGACCTAGTACCTGAGCCCGTACCCGATCGGGTACAGCACCTGCGCCGGGTCGTCCGCCCGTTGCACCGGCACCGGCAGACGGCCGCGCGGGTCCACCCGGCCGGCGATCACCCGGGCGGCGGCCCGCACTTCGACGTCGGTCCAGGAGTACGAGGCCAGGCAGGCGCCGACGCCCGGGATCCGGGCGACGTCGTACGGGTTGCGGATGGCGACGGCCGTCACCGGGACACCCGTGGCGACCAGACGGTCGACCAGGGTCTTCTGGGATCCCGTCGCCGTCAGGTTGTACGTCAGGGCGACCACCGCGTCCGCGCCGGCCGCCGCCGTGACGGCCTTGTCGATCGTGGCCGCCGACGGGGCCGTGCCCGTGGACAGGGCCGTCGCCGTGAAGCCCAGTCCGGTCAGCGCGGCCGCCATGACGGTGGTCGGCGGCCCGTCGGACAGCGACGGCGAGGCCGGATCGGCGCCCACCACCAGCACCCTCGGGGTGCGCCGCCGGGACAGCGGGAGCAGCCCCTCCTCGTTGACGAGCAGGGTCGTGGTGCGCTCGGCGATCCGGTCGGCCGCCCTGAGGTGCTCCGGGATGCCGACGACCCGGTCCACGGCCGTGTCACGGACGTACGGGTCGCTCAGCACCCCGTGCTTCGCCTTGAGCCGCAGGATGCGCAGGATCGACTCGTCGAGCCGGGCCTCGGTCAGCTCGCCGCCGCGCACGGCGTTCAGCACCGCGTTCCACGCGACGCCCAGGTCGGGCGGGTTGAGGAGCTGGTCGACACCGGCCTTGAGCGCGAGGACGGGGACGCGGTCGTCGCCGTACTTCGTGCGCACGCCCTCCATGCCCAGCGAGTCCGTCACCACCACGCCGTCGTAGCCGAGTTCGCCGCGCAGGATGCCGGTGAGGATCGGCTGGGAGAGGGTGGCCGGGTCACCGGCCGGGTCGAGCGCCGGGACCATGATGTGCGCGGTCATGATCGAGTCGATGCCGGCGCGGATGGCCGCCCGGAAGGGCACCGCGTCGAGCTCCGACCACAGTTCGCGGCTGTGGGTGATGACGGGGAAGCCGAAGTGGCTGTCCACGGCGGTGTCGCCGTGGCCCGGGAAGTGCTTGGCCGTGGCCGCGACCCCCGAGCTCTGGTAGCCCTTCACCTCGGCCGCGACCAGGCCCGCCACCGCGTCCGGATCGGCGCCGAAGGAGCGCACGCCGATCACCGGATTGGCGGGGTTGACGTTCACGTCGGCGTCGGGGGAGTAGTCCTGGTTGATGCCGATCGCGCGCAGCTCGGCACCGCTGATCCGGCCCACCGTCCGGGCGTCGGACCGCGAACCGCCGGCGCCCAGCGCCATGGCGCCCGGGAACAGCGTCGCGGGCTTGCCCACCCGGGCCACTATCCCGTGTTCCTGGTCCGTGGAGATCAACAGGGGCAGCCCGCGCGGCAGTTCCAGCGAGGCGCGCTGGATCCCGTTCGACAGGTCGGCGATCTGGTGCGGATCGCGGGTGTTGTGCGCCCAGGCGAAGTAGATGATGCCGCCGACGCGGTACTTGGCGATCAGCTCGGCGGCCGTGCGGATGCCGATCTCCTTGAGGTTGGCGTCGATGTCGGCCTGGTCGGGCGCGGTGGCCGAATGGCCGTACACCCGCATGACGAAGAGCTGGCCGACCTTCTCCTCCAGTGTCATACGGGAGATCAGGGCGCGCAGGGCCTTGTCGGCGCCCGGGCGGGCTTCCGCCGCCTGGGCGCGGGTACCGGCGGCCAGCGCGGCGGTGACGCCCGCCGTGGCGGCGAGAACCGTACGCCGGGAGGGCCTTGACGGTCTGTCCGGCCCGGCAGGCGCGGACGGTCTTGCGGTGCTTCCCGTGCTGGAGTCGCGCACAAGCGCTCCTTCCCTCGTGAAGGAAACTTCCGAGGAGTTACGATTATCCGGGAAGTTTCTTCCAGTCAAGGGTGTGCACAGTACGGGCGGGTCGTTGATTGCGGGCGGGCGGCCCGGGCCGCTCAGCCGCGGTCCGCCACCGAGGGCCAGTGCGCCTGAAGCGTGCGGACCGTCTCGGCGATGGCGGGCCGGCGCGCCGCCCCCGCGCGCCACAGCGCGTACAGCCGGCGGACCGGCAGCGGGTCGAGCGGTACCTCCACCACCCCGTCGGGAAGGGGGCCGCGGCCGAGGCGCGGGATGAGGGCGACGCCGAGACCGGCGGCGACGAGGGCGATGAGGGTCGGGTTCTCCTCGGCCTGGTGGACGATGTCCGGCTCACTGCCCGCCGCGCGCAGGGTGCGCACCAGCCAGTCGTGGCAGACCCGTCCGGGCGGCTGGCAGATCCACCGCTGGCCGCCCAGGTCCTCGCGCCGTACCGAGGACCGCCCGGCGAAGGGATGCCCGGCGGGGACGAGCAGATCGCACAGGTCGTCGCCGATCAGCGCCTGCTCCACCCCCGGCGGGGCGGGCAGCGGGGAGATGTCCCAGTCGTGCGCGACGGCCAGGTCGACCGCGCCCCTGGCGACCAGGTCGACGGACAGATGCGGGTCGATCTCCGTCAGCCGGGTGTCCAGGGCCGGATGCCGGGCGGCCAGGTCGGCCAGGACGGCGGGCAGCAGACCGCGGGCCGCCGAGGCGAACGCGGCCACCGTCAGCCGCCCCGCGGGCCTGCCCCGGCGTTCCTCCAGCTCGGTCTCCGCGCGCTCCACGATCGCCAGCAACTCCTGTGCCGTCGAGGCGAGTTGTTCGGCCTGCTCGGTGAGCCGGACACCGCGTCCGCGCCGCTCCAGCAGGACGGTCCTGGTCTCCCGCTCCAGCTTCGCGATCTGCTGGGACACGGCGGAGGGGGTGTAGCCGAGCGCGGCCGCGGCGGCGCCGACCGTGCCGTGCACCGAGACGGCGTGCAGGGCCCGCAGGCGCTGGAGATCGAGCATGGAGGCCTCCCGGTCCGCGATATCGCTCCCCTCCAGCTTACGTAAGCGTTGCTTCATCCATCCATGCAGACATTCGCGCTGGTGCTACACGGTGGTGGCGTCGGATGCTCGACGTATGCGACCCGCACACATCAGCCTCGCCGTCCTCGTCGCCGCCGTCTGGGGCGTGAACTTCACCGTCATCGAGGTCGGACTCGACCACTTCCCGCCGCTCCTCTTCTCGGCCCTGCGCTTCCTCGTGGCGGCCCTGCCCGCCGTGTTCCTCGTGGGCCGCCCCAAGGTGGCGTGGAAGTGGATCGTGGCAGTGGGACTCGTCCTCGGCGTCGCGAAGTTCGGGCTGCTGTTCATCGGCATGGACGCGGGGATGCCCGCCGGACTGTCCTCCCTCGTGCTGCAGATCCAGGCGGTCTTCACCGCGGTCTTCGCCTTCGCCTTCCTCGGCGAACGCCTCACCCGCGTCCGGCTGGCGGGCATGGCCGTGGCCCTCGCCGGGGTGTGCCTGGCCGCCGTCGACGAGGGCGCGGCCGGACCCCTCGGCGCCTTCGCCCTGGTCGTCGCGGCGGCGGCCTGCTGGGGACTGTCCAACGTCCTCACCCGCAAGGCGTCCCCGCCCGACCCGCTGAACTTCATGGTGTGGGTGAGCACCGTCCCCGTCCTGCCGCTGCTCGGCCTGTCCCTGCTCACCGAGGGCCCGTCCCGCGACCTCGACGCGCTCGGCGCCCTGGACGTCCAGGGCGCCGGAGTCGTCGTCTACGTCGCCTGGGTCACGACCGTCTTCGGCTTCGGCGCCTGGGGCTGGCTGCTGCACCGGCACCCCGCGTCCACCGTCGCGCCCTTCTCTCTGCTCGTCCCGGTCTTCGGGATGTCGTCGGCCGCCCTGTTCCTGCACGAGCCGATCGGCCCGCTGCGGTGGGCGGCGGCGGCCCTGCTGGTGGGCGGGGTGGCGCTCACCTCGCGGACGCCACGGAAGGTCCAGTCGGCGGACGTTCCGGCGCCGGAACGGGCCGGGGCGCCAGCATGACCCCATGGCCGTCGTCGACATTCCCGGTTCCAAGTCCATCACCGCCCGCGCGCTCTTCCTGGCAGCGGCGGCCGACGGGGTCACCCGCCTGGTCCGCCCGCTGCGCTCGGACGACACCGAGGGCTTCGCGGAGGGCCTGACCCGGCTCGGCTACCGCGTCGGCCGGACCCCGGAGAGCTGGCACATCGACGGCCGCCCGCAGGGCCCGGCCGTGGCGCGGGCCGACATCCACTGCCGGGACGGCGCGACGACGGCCCGCTTCCTGCCCACCCTCGCCGCCGCCGGACACGGCACCTACCGCTTCGACGCCTCCGCCCAGATGCGCCGGCGCCCGCTGGGACCCCTGTCGAAGGCGCTGCGCGACCTGGGCGTGGACCTGCGGCACGAGGAGGCGGAGGGCCACCACCCGCTGAGCATCGAGGCGTCCGGGGTGGAGGGCGGCACGGTCACCCTCGACGCGGGCCAGTCCTCCCAGTACCTCACCGCCCTGCTCCTGCTCGGCCCGCTGACCCGCACGGGGCTGCGCGTCGAGGTCACCGACCTGGTCTCCGCCCCGTACATCGGCATCACCCTCGCGATGATGCGGGCGTTCGGGGCGGACGTGACGGTGGACGGCGACGTCTTCGAGGTGGCGCCCGGCGGCTACCGGGCCACCACCTACCCCGTCGAACCCGACGCCTCCACCGCGAGTTACTTCTTCGCGGCGGCGGCCCTGACCGGCCGCGAGGTCACCGTGCACGGCCTCGGCACGGAGGCGCTCCAAGGCGACCTCGCCTTCGTGGACGTCCTTCGCCGGATGGGGGCGCACGTGGAGACCGGGCCCGACCGCACGACCGTGCGCGGCACCGGCGAACTGCGCGGCCTCACCGTCACCATGCGGGACATCTCCGACACCATGCCGACGCTCGCCGCGATCGCGCCCTTCGCCTCGGGACCGGTCCGCATCGAGGACGTCGCCAACACCCGGGTCAAGGAGTGCGACCGGCTGGAGGCCTGCGCGGAGAACCTCCGGGCGCTCGGCGTCCGGGTGGAGACCGGCCCCGACTGGATCGAGATCCACCCGGGCGTTCCCGCCGCCACCGAGATCAGGACGTACGGCGACCACCGCATCGTCATGTCCTTCGCGGTGACCTCGCTGCGCGCCCCCGGCATGACCTTCGACGACCCCGGATGCGTCCGCAAGACGTTCCCCGCCTTCCACGAGGTGTTCGGGGCCTGGGCCGCCGCGGGCAAGGACCACTGAGCCGGCCCGGCGTCCGTCGCCGGCGTCTTGTCGGGAAGATCCGGGGCGGCTAGCTTCGCGACGGACGGCGCCGACCGCGCCGGAGACCGACCGGGAAGCGGTGAACAGATGTCCTCCGGTGCCTCCGTTGTCACACTCGCCGTCGTCGGCGCCGGGGACCGGGGGACCGGTCACGCGCGCTGGGCCCTCGAACACCCCGAGCGGGCCCGGGTGGTGGCTGTCGCCGAACCCCGCCGGACCCGGCGCGAACGGTTCGCCGACGCCCACGCCCTGGAAACGGATGCCGCCGTGGACGACTGGCGGGTGCTGGCCGCCCGCGGCCGGATCGCGGACGCCGTGCTCGTCTGCACCCTCGACCGCGAACACCTCGAACCCGTCCTGGAGTTCGCCGCCCTCGGGTATCACATCCTGCTGGAGAAGCCGATGGCCCTCTCCGAGGACGAGTGCCGGCGGATCGTCGACGCGGTGGAGAAGGCCGGTGTGATCCTCGCGGTCGGACATGTCCTGCGCTACACCCGGTACACCCGCGCGGTGAAGGAGATCGTGGACTCCGGCCGGCTCGGTGACGTGATCAACGTCCAGCACCTGGAACCCGTCGGCTTCTGGCACCAGGCCCACTCCTTCGTCCGCGGCAACTGGGGCCGTACGGACCGGGCCACGTCCATGCTGATGGCCAAGTCCTGCCACGACATCGACTGGTTGCAGTACGTCCTCGGGCAACCCCCGGTCCGCGTCTCCAGCTTCGGACGCCTGTCGCACTTCCGGCCCGAGAACAGGCCCGAGGGCGCCGCCGACCGCTGCCTCGACTGCGCGGTGGAGAACACCTGCCCCTACTCCGCCCGGCGCGAGTACGGCGACCGGCTCGCCCGCGGCGAACACCACTGGCCGCTGAGCGTGCTCGTCGACGACTTCACCCCCGTGGCCCTGGAGACCGCCCTGCGCGAGGGCCCGTACGGGCGGTGCGTGTACGCCTGCGACAACGACGTGGTCGACCACCAGGTGGTCTCGATGGAGTTCGCCTCCGGGGCCACCGCCACCTTCACCATGACCGCCTTCACCGAACAGGCCGACCGCCGTACCCGGATCTTCGGGACCCGCGGCGAACTGCGCGGGGACGGAGCGAACTTGAGCGTCTACGACTTCCTGACCCGGACCGAGGAGGCCGTCGACCTCGCCGCGCCGGGCGCCATGGACGCGGCGGGCGGCCACGGCGGGGGCGACGCCGCCCTGATGGACGCGTTCGTCGCCGCCGTCGCCACCGGGAACCCCGGCCTCGTGAAGTCCGGTCCCCGCGAATCCCTCACCAGCCATCTCACCGTGCTGGCCGCCGAACGCGCCCGGCACGCGGGCACCGTCGAGGCCGTATAACCGCTGGACACGTGACGCTCCCACCGCGTAGGAATCGCAGCGGACACGACCGGATCGACGAAGGGGCGCGGGGCGTTGGGTTTCCAGTTGGAGGGGCCGGTCCTCGAAGGCACACGGGTACGGCTGGAGCCGCTCGGCCACCGGCACGCGGCCGACCTCGCCGAGGCGGCGGAGGAACGCCGGGACTCGTACGCGTTCACCTGGGTGCCCCGGGCCGACGAGGTCGGGGACTACGTCGACGCACAGCTCGCCCGCGCCGCGACGGGCAGGCTGGCGCCCTACGCGCAGATCTCCCTCGCCTCCGGACGGGCGGTCGGTGCCACCTCGTACTGGGAGCCGCGGTCCTGGCGTTCGGAGGACCGGCTCGACGCCGTCGAGGTCGGCTTCACCTGGCTCGCCGCCTCGGCCCAGGGCACGGGCCTGAACGCCGAGTCCAAGCTCCTCCTCTTCGGGCACGCCTTCGAGGAGTGGGGTGTGGCACGCGTCGACCTGAAGACCGACGCCCGCAACGCCCGCTCCCGCGCGGCGATCGCGAGCACCGGCGCCCGTCTGGAGGGGGTCCTGCGCAACTGGTCCCGCTCCTGGGCGCCGGGCGAGGAAGGCCTGCTGCGCGACTCCGCGGTCTTCTCGGTGACGGCGGCGGAGTGGCCCGCGTGCCGGGAGCGGCTGACCGCGAGAGTGGCCGGGGCGCCGCCCACGGCGGCGGGTGCGACGGCCCGCGGGCGGCATTCCCTCGCGCGGTCCAGGGAACAGGCCGGCCGCCCTGACGCGTGATCGGTCGCCGACGGCGGCAGAACCTTCCGGGAGGGCCTCGCGGCCCGCGCGGCGGTCGGGGCGAGCCGGCGGCGGGTGTCCAGCGGGCGGACACCAGGAGGAATCGCTGGACCGAAGGCCCGGGAACCGGAAACGATCGGTGCCATGAGCACGTACGACACCGATGACCTCGCGAGTGACGCCCTCGCGTCGGGCCCGCGGTCCTTCCTGATCCTGCACGGCTGGCAGAACCACCGCCCGGAGGGCCACTGGCAGCACTGGCTCGCCGGGCGGCTCGGAGAGCTGGGGCAGCACGTCGTCTATCCGCAGCTCCCGGACGCCGACGACCCGGACCTGGAGGTGTGGCTGGCGGAGCTGGCCCGCCACCTGGACGCCCTGCGCGGCTCCGAGCGCGTGGTCGTCGCCCACAGCCTCGGGGCCGTGCTGTGGCTTCAGGCGGCCGCCCGCGGGCTGCCCGGCGCTGCCGGCGTCGACCGGGTGCTGCTCGTCGCCCCGCCGTCCGCCTCCGTCCTCGCGGGACTGCCGGAGATCGCCGGATTCACCCTGACCGAGAAGGGCTTCACCCTCCCCGGCCCCACCCGGCTGGTCGCCGGCGACGACGACCCGTACTGCCCCGAGGGCGCCGACGCGGCCTACGGCGACCCCCTGGGCATACCGGCCCGGATCCTGCCCGGGGCCGGGCATCTCGGCATGGACGCGGGGTACGGACCCTGGCCCGCGGTGCTGGAATGGTGTCTGGACGGGACGGCGCCGCTCACCGCCCGCGCGAGCTAGTGTGCCGGCCGACCCGCTGGTCGCGGGGGGCCGTCCGCTGATCGCGGACGCCCGTCCGCTGGTCGAGGGGATCGAACAGGGAGCCGGTCCGTGGGGGATGCGCGGGGCGCTCGGGGACGACGACCGTGCCCCGGCGCCGTTGCGGGGACCGGCTCCGGTCCCCGTCGCCGAGCATGAGCTGCGGGTCGAACATCACCACCACTCCGGCCAGGATCAGGAAGACGACCGGTCCGATGAGCATGGGGAGCAGGACCGAGGCCGGCGAGCTGTTGCCGTACATCCCGGACATGTAGGACGCGTCCGTCGCGCCGCGCAGATGCACTCCGAGGGCGGCCATGGCGGTGTAGTGCGTGCCGGTCAGGGCGACGCCCATGAGGAGGGCTGCGCCGAGGGCGGCC
The DNA here is from genome assembly GCF_042751995.1 of Streptomyces sp. NPDC059371. Classification (NCBI taxonomy): domain Bacteria; kingdom Bacillati; phylum Actinomycetota; class Actinomycetes; order Kitasatosporales; family Streptomycetaceae; genus Streptomyces; species Streptomyces sp. NPDC059371. The sequence continues at coordinate 62,565 of NZ_JBHYXD010000015.1, forward strand.
GGGAAACCCCGGTAGGAGGCGGCCGTCCACAGCGCGGCGACGGCGGCGGTGACCGCGAGCAGCACGGAGGCCGACACCATGAGCGAGTCGTAGTCCAGGGAGCCGTTCAGCTCGATCGCGGCCATGCCGGTGTAGTGGGTGGCCACCACGGCGAGTCCGGTGAGGATTCCGGCCGCGGTGAGAGTGACGGGGGTGGCGCCGCGGTATCCCACGGCGAAGACGCCGAGACCGACCATCACGATCGCCACGACGAGGCTGAGTGAGGTGAGACGGGCGTCGTAGTCGATCGGGATCCCCTGGATCCTGAAGCCGACCATCGCGACGAAGTGCATGGTCCAGATGCCGCAGCCTATGGTCGCCGCCCCGAGGGCCAGCCAACCCGGCTTCCACGACTGCCGGTTGTTCAGGGACCGGACGACGCAGCGCAGCCCCAGGGCGCTGCCCAGACAGGCGACGAGATAGGAGGCCGCCGGAGTCACCGCCCCGAACTCGAAGCCCTCCACGGTGCCTTGCATATATGCCAACTCCCCCTGGGAACGGGTTACTTGGGGGAGTACGGTCTCGCACCCAGGTTGCGTGAGCGGTTCCGTACGGTAGGTGATTGCGTTAACTCTGCGATGCGGCTTCGTTCAACGGGCGGACAGGCTGTCCGCACTCCGGACAGTGGTGCCCCGGGCGCGCCGCCGCGGTGCGGTCATTCCTGGCCGGCGCGCAGGTCCAGCCGCCAGTCCTGGCCCGTCAGATCCGCACCGAAGGACCGGTGCGGCTTCTCGGCGACCAGGACGAAGCCGTGGCGCTGGTAGATCCGCCGGGCGGCGGTCAGGACGTCGTTGGTCCACAGGACGAGCTCGTGATAGCCGACCCCGCGGGCGAAGTCGGTGACCGCGCCGACGAGACGGTCGCCGATGCCCAGGCCCCGTGTCTCCGGCTCGACCAGCAGCAGCCGGAGGCGGGCGGTGCCGGGCGCGTCGTCCCGTACGCACATCACGCATCCGACGGGCCGCCCGTCGAGCTCGGCGATCCACACCCGCTCCAGGTGGGGGTCGTGGTCCTCGGCGAAGTCGGCGACGATCCTCGCGACCAGGCCCTCGTAGTCGGCGTTCCAGCCGTACTCGGCCGCGTACAGCGCCGCGTTGCGCTGCACGATCCAGCCGAGGTCGCCGGGGCCCGGTTCGCGCAGGAGGACGTCCTCGGGGCCCGGAGCGGCCCGCCCGTCCCCCAGGAGGGTCCGTATCGTGCGCATCGCCTCCGTGAGCCGCGGCCGGGCGGCGGGCGGCACGGTCGCCAGCAGCGTGCCCACGGTCCGGCGTGCCCGCTCGTCGAGCAGCGCGGCGGCTTCCCGGCCGCGCGCGGTGAGCGTGATCCGGCGGCGCCGCGGATCCTTCTCGGAGGCGGTGCGCTCGACCAGTCCGTCCTGCTCGAACTTGTTCAGGATCCGGCTCAGATAACCGGAGTCCAGGGCGAGTTCGGTCCGCAGGTCGGCGGAGTCCGCCTGGGGCGTGTGCGCCAGTTCGTACAGGACGCGGGACTCGGTCAGCGTGTACGGCGCGTACAGATGGCGGGCGTAGTCGAGCGCGCCGATGACGTTCGTGTAGAAGCGGTTGAAGGAGCGGATGTCCTGGACGGTCATGATCGGCCCCGAAGGTCGGCTGTACCCGGTCGCGGTCGGCCTGCTCCGGCTGGATACCTGACCCAGTCAGAGATAATCGCCACCCCGAGCATAGAACCGCCGGGACTCCCGGGCCTACCCCGCGGTCCGGCTGAGGTCGGTGGGTGGGTCGGGGCCGTGCCGGTGCATCAGCCCGTCGCCGTCGGGTGAGGCGTGACCGTCGGTGGCGACGGGCATCGATGTACCGGCACGTCCCCGACGGCGCGCTCCCGGCTGCGGGTGCGTCGTGGTGGCCGCGCCGACTCCTTTGGCGCTCGCCCGGCTGCGGGTGCGTTGTGGTGGCCGGTCCACATTTCAGCCCCGGCCGGGCAGCAGGTTCAGCACCTCCGGCGACAGTTTCAGCCCCTCCGGCGTTTGAGGAGCGGGGTCTGGGGCGGAGCCCCCAGGTACGGGACGGGTAGGGGCGGAGGGGGCGAAGGAAAGGCTGTGGCCCCGGGGACCTGGGAAACCCAGGGAACCTGGGCAACTCTGGGGAACCCGGCCCCGGGAGACCCCTCGCGGTAGCGGGTCCCAGGCCCAGGGTCCGAGAAGGGGAGGTCAGCCCCGGGGACCCCCGGTGGAGCCCCGAACCATCAGTTCGCCCCGCACCGTCGCGATCCCACCCGGCGGCGGCTCCTCCCGCCCCATGGCGATCCGCCCGGCCCGGGCCCCCGCCTCGGACAGCGGCAGCCGCACGGTCGTGAGAGCGGGCACCGCGTCGATGCTGAACGGCAGATCGTCGAAGCCCGCGACGGACACGTCGCCGGGGATGCGCAGCCCGGAGTCGCGCAGCGCGGCACAGGCGCCCAGCGCCACGGTGTCGTTCGCGGCGACGACCGCCGTCAACGACGGATCACGGCGCAGGAGTTCGAGCGTCGCCTCGTACCCGGACCGGCGGTCGTAGCGGCCGTGCACGGTGCGCCGGGGATCGTCCTCGATGCCGTGGGTGTCGAGCGCGGCCCGGTGGCCCTCCAGCCGGTGGCGGGTCGTCGTGCGTTCCTCGGGACCCGCGATGTACCCGAGCCGCCGGTGCCCGAGACCGATGAGGTGCTCGGTGAGCTGCCGCCCGCCACCGCGGTTGTCGAAGGTGAGCGCGATCGCCTCGGGCGCCTCCGGTGCGGGCGGCCGCCCGCACAGCACGACCCGCGTGCCCGCCTCGGTCAGCTTGCGCAGCTTGGCGGCGACCGCGCCCGCGTGCGCGGTGTCCTCTATCGCGCCGCCGGTGAGCACCACCGCGGCGGCACGCTGGCGCTGAAGGAGCGTGAGATAGGTCAGTTCGCGCTCCGGGGATCCGCCGGTGTTGCAGACGACCCCGAGCCGCTCCCCGCCCGCGCGCCCCCCGGGCCCGCCGATCTCCGACTGGATGGCCGCCGCCATGATCCCGAAGAAGGGGTCGGCGATGTCGTTGACCAGGATGCCGACGAGGTCGGAGGTCGCCGCGGCCAGCGAACTCGCGGGTCCGTTCAGTACGTAGTCCAGTTCGTCCACCGCCCGCAGCACCCGCTCGCGCGTGGAGGAGGCCACGGGGTAGTTCCCGTTCAGCACGCGCGACACCGTCGCGGGAGAGACCTGCGCGCGGGCCGCCACGTCCGCCAGGGTCACCGTCATCTCGTCGTCCTCCGGTCGCGCCTTGTCGTACCACTTCGTACGGGGTCGTACATGTCGTACGTCGTCGTGCCTGGTCATGTCTCGTCGTACGGCGTCGAACACGGAGTCGAAGGCCGGGTGCGCCGCTTCCTGTGGGCAGGGTCCGTGCAGACCATACGGCCATCGGCCCCCGTTGTTCGCCCCCTCGAACAACTCGTCTTCGCGGTGGTCTTGTCCATACCGCTGCACAGAGGCTAGCTTCTCAATGGATAGAAAGCGCTTGCTGTCACGCTCACCAGTCAGCGTGCGCGGCGCCCGAGGCGTACGGAGGGAAAGACGTGACACGCAAGACGGTGCGGATCGCCATGAACGGCGTGACGGGACGCATGGGTTACCGGCAGCACCTCGTCCGCTCGATACTCGCCCTGCGCGAGGAGGGCGGCCTCGACCTCGGCGACGGCACCGTGCTGTGGCCCGAACCCGTCCTCGTCGGCCGTCGCGAGGACGCGCTGAAGGCGCTCGCCGAGCGGCACGGCCTCGCCCACTGGTCGACGGACCTGGACGCGGTGCTCGCCGATCCGTCCGTCGACCTCTACTTCGACGCCCAGGTGACGTCCGCCCGCGAGGAAGCCCTCAGGAAGGCCGTCGCGGCGGGCAAGCACATCTACACGGAGAAGCCGACCGCCACCGGGTTCGCGGAAGCCCTCGAACTGGCCCGCCTCGCGCACGCCGCGGGCGTCCGCCACGGCGTCGTCCAGGACAAGCTCTTCCTGCCCGGCCTGCTCAAGCTGAAGCGGCTGGTCGACGGCGGGTTCTTCGGCCGGATCCTGTCCGTCCGCGGGGAGTTCGGCTACTGGGTCTTCGAGGGCGACTGGCAGAGCGCCCAGCGGCCCTCCTGGAACTACCGCGCCGAGGACGGCGGCGGCATCGTCGTCGACATGTTCCCGCACTGGGAGTACGTCCTGCACGAACTCTTCGGCCGCGTCACCTCGGTGCAGGCGCTCACCGCCACCCACGTCCCGCAGCGCTGGGACGAGCGGGGCAAGCCCTACGACGCCACGGCCGACGACGCGGCCTACGGCATCTTCGAGCTGGAGGGCGGCGCGATCGCCCAGATCAACTCCTCCTGGACCGTGCGCGTCCACCGCGACGAACTCGTGGAGTTCCAGGTCGACGGCACGGAAGGGTCGGCCGTCGCCGGGCTGCGCAACTGCCGCGTCCAGCACCGCGGTTCGACACCCAAGCCGGTCTGGAACCCGGACATCCCGGCCGCCTACTCCTTCCGCGAGCAGTGGCAGGAGGTCCCCGACAACGCCGAGTTCGACAACGGCTTCAAGGCCCAGTGGGAGCTGTTCCTGCGGCACGTCTACGCCGGCGCCCCCTACCGCTGGGACCTCCTCGCCGGCGCCCGCGGCGTCCAACTCGCCGAACTGGGCCTGAAATCCTCGGCCGAGGGCCGCCGCCTCGACGTACCGGAGATCGCCCTGTGAGCATCCGACTCCCAGACGCCGACGGCCGGTTGCGGACCTACGAGCCGCGCACCGACCCCCTCGCCGCCCTCCCCGCGGCCGCGCCCCTCGTCTCCCGTACGGTCTTCGCCGCCGCGCACGTCGTGGCCGACCCGTACGCGGACGTCTCGCCCGGCGCGCCCGCCGCCGTCGACTGGGACGCCACCCTCGCCTTCCGGCGCCATCTGTGGTCGCACGGACTCGGGGTCGCCGAGGCGATGGACACCTCCCAGCGCGGGATGGGCCTGGACTGGGCCGGGGCCGCCGAACTGATCCGGAGGTCCTCGGCCGAGGCCAGGGCCGTCGGCGGCGGGATCGCCTGCGGAGTCGGCACGGACCAGCTCACCGGCCCGGCCACGCTCCCCGAGGTGCGGGCCGCCTACGAGGAACAGCTCGCCCTCGTCGAGGAGTCGGGCGCGCGGCCGGTCCTGATGGCCTCGCGCGCCCTCGCCGCGGCCGCCGCCGGACCCGAGGACTACCTCGACGTCTACGGCCACCTCCTGCGCCAGGCGGCCGGCCCCGTGATCCTGCACTGGCTGGGCCCGATGTTCGACCCGGCCCTGGAGGGCTATTGGGGCTCTGACGGCCTGGACACGGCGACGGAGGTGTTCCTGGAGGTGATCGCCGCCCACCCGGACAAGGTGGACGGCGTCAAGGTCTCCCTGCTGGACGCCCGACGGGAGGTCGGACTGCGCCGCCGCCTCCCGGACGGCGTCCGCTGCTACACCGGCGACGACTTCAACTACCCCGAGCTGATCGCGGGCGACGAGCGCGGCTTCAGTCACGCGCTCCTCGGCGTCTTCGATCCGCTCGCCCCTCTCGCCGCCCGGGCGGTGCGTGTCCTGGACGCCGGGGACGCCAAGGGATTCCGTGAACTCCTCGACCCGACAGTCGAGTTGGCCCGGCACCTCTTCCACCCCCCGACCCGCTTCTACAAGACGGGTGTCGTCCTGCTGGCCTGGCTCGCCGGCCACCAGGACCACTTCGCGATGCTGGGCGGCCTCCAGTCGGCGCGCTCCCTGCCCCATCTCGCCCGCGCCTACGAACTCGCCGACGGACTGGGCCTGTTCCCGAACCCGCGGCGCGCCGAGGCCCGGATGAAGACCCTGCTCGCCCTGTACGGAGTGACCTCATGAGCAGCCTCGCCCGCTTCTCCGTCAACCAGATGACGGTCAAACAGCTCTCGATGCCCGAACTGGTCGCCGCCTGCCTGGAGACGGGCGTCCCGGGTGTCGGCCTGTGGCGCGAACCCGTGCGGTCGTACGGCCTCGACGCCACCGCGAAACTCGTCCACGACGCGGGTCTGGCCGTCACCACCCTGTGCCGGGGCGGTTTCCTCACGGCGATCGACCCGGGGGAGCGGCGGCGCGCGCTGGACGACAACCGCGCCGCCGTCGACGAGGCGGCCGCACTCGGCACCGACACCCTCGTCCTGGTCTCCGGCGGCCTGCCGCCCGGTTCGAAGGACCTGCGCGGCGCCCGGGAGCGCATCGCCGACGCGCTCGGCGAACTGGGCCCCTACGCCGCCTCCCGCGGGGTGCGTCTCGCCGTCGAGCCGCTCCACCCCATGTACGCGGCCGACCGCTGCGTGGTGTCCACCCTCGCCCAGGCCCTGGACCTCGCGGAACGCTTCCCCGCCGACCAGGTGGGCGTCACCGTCGACACGTACCACCTCTGGTGGGACGACACGGCCCCCGCACAGATCGCCCGCGCGGGGGCGGGCGGCCGCATCCACAGCTTCCAGCTCGCCGACTGGACCACCCCGCTGCCCGCGGGCGTCCTCGACGGCCGCGGCCAGCTCGGCGACGGCTCGGTCGACTTCCGGGTGTGGCGCGGCCTGGTCGAGGCGGCGGGCTACACCGGACCCATCGAGGTCGAGCTCTTCAATGAGGAGCTGTGGGCCAGGGACGGGCGCGAGGTGCTGGCGGAGACGGCGGCACGGTTCGTGGAACACGCCGGGTAGCGGCCCGGGGCACCGCCGGGACGGCTGGACAAAAAATCTTCGGAAGTGCGTACAACCCTTCCGCGACCTCGTGGGTCGTACGTGGCATCAGGACCTTTGGAGGGGGATCCGGGGGGATCGCGGGGGTTCTGGTACGGAGGGGAAAGCCGAGGGGCCCGGTCGACGGACCGGGCCCCTCGAAATTTTCCGGCCCTTCGAAGTCCTTCGGCCCTCAGAAGTCTTCGGCCCCCGAGGCTTTCGGCCCGAAGCCTCCCGTGCCCTCGACCGGGTGAGTCCTCCATAGCGCCGGAGCGCTGTCGGTGGCGGGCGGTACCGTCGGATCATGACCGATCAGGCGGGGGCCGCCCAGACGGGCGAGCGACGGCCAGCCACGCTGGAAGGCGTGCTCGAACGCATCACGTACGCCAACGAGGAGAACGGCTACACGGTCGCCCGGGTCGACACCGGCCGGGGCGCCGGTGACCTGCTCACCGTCGTCGGCTCCCTTCTCGGCGCCCAGGTCGGCGAGTCCCTGCGCATGGAGGGCCGCTGGGGCTCCCACCCGCAGTACGGCAAGCAGTTCACCGTGGAGAACTACACGACGCTGCTCCCCGCCACCGTCCAGGGCATCCGCCGCTATCTCGGATCCGGCCTGGTCAAGGGCATCGGACCGGTCTTCGCCGACCGCATCACCGAGCACTTCGGCCTCGACACCCTGCGGATCATCGAGGAGGAGCCGAAGCGGCTCATCGAGGTCCCCGGACTGGGCCCCAAACGCACGGGGAAGATCGCCGACGCCTGGGAGGAGCAGAAGGCGATCAAGGAGGTCATGCTCTTCCTCCAGACCGTGGAGGTGTCCACCTCCATCGCGGTCCGCATCTACAAGAAGTACGGCGACGCCTCGATCTCGGTCGTGAAGAACCAGCCCTACCGCCTGGCGTCCGACGTCTGGGGCATCGGCTTCCTCACCGCCGACAAGATCGCCCAGTCCGTCGGCATCCCGCACGACAGCCCCGAGCGCGTCAAGGCGGGCCTTCAGTACGCCCTGTCGCAGTCCACCGACCAGGGCCACTGCTACCTCCCCGAGGAGCGGCTGATCGCGGACGCGGTGAAGCTGCTCCAGGTCGACACCGGCCTCGTCATCGAGTGCCTGGCCGAGCTGGCGGCCCCCGCGGAGGACGGCGAGGACCCCGGTGTCGTACGGGAGAAGATCCCGGACCCGGACGGCGGCGACCCGGTGACGGCGGTCTACCTCGTCCCCTTCCACCGCGCCGAACTCTCCCTCTCCGCACAGGTGCTGCGCCTGCTGCGCAGCGACCGCGACCGGATGCCCGGTTTCCGTGACGTGGCCTGGGACAAGGCACTGGCCTGGCTCAAGGTGCGTACGGGCGCGGAGCTGGCCCCCGAGCAGGAGGCGGCGGTCCGGCTCGCGCTCACCGAGAAGGTCGCCGTGCTCACCGGAGGCCCGGGCTGCGGCAAGTCGTTCACGGTCCGCTCGATCGTGGAGCTGGCCCGTGCCAAGGGCGCCAAGGTGCTGCTCGCCGCGCCCACCGGCCGCGCCGCCAAGCGTCTGGCCGAGCTGACCGGGGCCGAGGCCTCCACCGTGCACCGGCTTCTGGAGCTCAAGCCGGGCGGTGACGCGGCCTATGACAGGGACCGCCCCCTGGACGCCGACCTGGTCGTCGTGGACGAGGCCTCCATGCTCGACCTGCTGCTCGCCAACAAGCTGGTCAAGGCGGTGCCCCCGGGTGCCCATCTCCTCTTCGTCGGCGACGTCGACCAGCTTCCGAGCGTCGGCGCCGGCGAGGTGCTGCGCGACCTGCTCGCCGAGCGGGGCCCGGTCCCCGCGGTGCGTCTCACCAAGGTCTTCCGCCAGGCCCAGCAGTCCGGGGTGGTGACCAACGCGCACCGGATCAACTCCGGGCACCATCCGCTCACCGACGGCATGAAGGACTTCTTCCTCTTCGTCGAGGACGACACCGAGGAGGCGGGGCGGCTCACCGTGGACGTGGCGGCCCGTCGGATTCCGGCCAAGTTCGGACTCGACCCCCGCCGGGACATCCAGGTCCTCGCTCCCATGCACCGGGGCCCGGCCGGCGCGGGGCTCCTGAACGGACTGCTCCAGCAGGCCATCACCCCCGGCCGCCCGGACCTCGCCGAGAAGCGGATCGGCGGCCGGGTCTTCCGGGTCGGCGACAAGGTCACCCAGATCCGCAACAACTATGACAAAGGCGAGAACGGCGTCTTCAACGGCACCGTGGGTGTCGTCACCTCCCTCGATCCCGTCGAGCAGCGGCTGACGGTGCGCACGGACGAGGACGAGGAGGTGCCGTACGAATTCGACGAACTCGACGAACTCGCGCACGCCTACGCGGTGACCATCCACCGCTCCCAGGGCAGTGAGTACCCGGCGGTGGTGATCCCCGTGACCACGGGCGCCTGGATGATGCTCCAGCGCAATCTGCTCTACACGGCGGTCACCCGGGCCAAGAAGCTGGTCGTTCTCGTCGGTTCGCGCAAGGCGATCGGCCAGGCGGTGCGTACGGTGTCCGCGGGGCGCCGGTGCACGGCCCTGGACTTCCGGCTCTCCGGCTCGTGAACCACCGCTCGTGAAGCATCGCTCGTGAACCACCGCCCCGCGCGCGGCGCATGGGCCCCGCACGAGCGGCGAACGGGGCCTTTCGGGCATGACACGAGGCCCGTCGGAAAAAATGATCGATCAAACGAGTCATGAAGGTCACAGAGCACTTCCGGTTGCGGGGCGGACGCGGCAGGATGAGCAGGTTGGCGGCACTCAGTGCCGCCAATAGGCCCAATGGTCGACCCCGAGTGCACTCTCCAGGGCCAAATGGGGGATGGTAGAGACAGTCAGGGCACCTCGAAGAAGAGGCACAACGTCGGTGAGGGATGACGTGAGCGACAACTCTGTAGTACTGCGGTTCGGCGATGGCGAGTACACCTACCCGGTGATCGACAGCACCGTCGGCGACAAGGGCTTCGACATCGGCAAGCTCCGCGCCCAGACGGGTCTGGTGACGCTGGACAGCGGGTACGGCAATACCGCCGCGTATAAATCCGCGATCACCTATCTCGACGGTGAGCAGGGCATCCTCCGCTACCGCGGCTACCCGATCGAGCAGCTGGCCGAGCGGTCCACCTTCCTGGAGGTGGCGTACCTGCTGATCAACGGTGAGCTCCCGAACGTCGACGAGCTCTCCACCTTCAAGAACGAAATCACGCAGCACACCCTGCTGCACGAGGACGTCAAGAACTTCTACAGGGGCTTCCCGCGCGACGCCCACCCGATGGCGATGCTGTCGTCGGTCGTCTCGGCGCTGTCGACCTTCTACCAGGACAGCCACAACCCGTTCGACGAGAAGCAGCGCAACCTCTCCACGATCCGGCTGCTCGCCAAGCTCCCGACGATCGCGGCGTACGCGTACAAGAAGTCGATCGGCCACCCCTTCGTCTACCCGCGCAACGACCTCGGGTACGTCGAGAACTTCCTGCGCATGACCTTCTCGGTCCCCGCGCAGGACTACGAGCTCGACCCGGTGGTCGTCTCCGCGCTCGACAAGCTGCTGATCCTGCACGCAGACCACGAGCAGAACTGTTCGACCTCCACCGTGCGTCTGGTCGGCTCCTCGCAGGCGAACATGTTCGCCTCGATCTCCGCCGGCATCTCCGCGCTGTGGGGCCCGCTGCACGGCGGCGCCAACCAGTCCGTCCTGGAGATGCTCGAGGGCATCCAGGCCAACGGCGGCGACGTCGACTCCTTCATCCGCAAGGTGAAGAACAAGGAGGACGGCGTCCGCCTGATGGGCTTCGGCCACCGGGTGTACAAGTCCTTCGACCCGCGCGCGAAGATCATCAAGGCCGCCGCGCACGACGTCCTGTCCGCTCTCGGCAAGTCCGACGAGCTGCTCGACATCGCGCTGAAGCTGGAGGAGCACGCGCTCTCGGACGACTACTTCGTCTCGCGCAACCTCTACCCGAACGTCGACTTCTACACCGGCCTGATCTACCGCGCCATGGGCTTCCCGACCGAGATGTTCACGGTCCTGTTCGCCCTCGGCCGACTGCCGGGCTGGATCGCCCAGTGGCACGAGATGATCAAGGAGCCCGGCTCCCGCATCGGCCGCCCGCGCCAGATCTACACGGGTGTCGTCGAGCGCGACTTCGTGCCGGTCGAGGCCCGCTGAGGCTCGCACACGACCACCGGGCTCCGTAGGCGGGGCCCGGTGAACCTGTGACCAAGCGAAAAACGGAAAGCGCCCTGCTACCGGTCCCCCCACGGGCCGGCAGTCAGGGCGCTTTCCTTGTCCCGGTGCGGATTCCCCCCACGGGATCCGGCCGGGCGTCTGTGGACAGCGCCTGAATCGCTGTGTGCCGGCACGGGGCCGACGCTGAGCCGGGCGAGCGGAGCTCGCCCTACTGCGGTGGTGCGGTGCGATCTGCCGGGACGCGTACGGATCGGGAGGGCCGCTCAAAGCTCCCCGCAGTACGTGCCCCGGCGACGCAATTTCCGGGAACGTCCCCCAAGACATCCCCAGATGCCAGTCGCGCCCCCCAAGACGCTTCTGACATCGCCAACTTAGACTGACGAACCCCTTCGGTGGTTACGTTCACATCACTGTGATCTGGATCTCTTGCATATGTCCTGAAGATACGCAAGAGCCCCGATATGGGAATCGCGGACCAATCGTAAGGAAGATGCGCGAGCCTTGTGAAGAGCTTATGTGAGGCTCTCGCTGGACTCTAGGGGGACTCAGGCTCTGTCGTCACGCGAATGCTCTCAGTCGAAGGCTGTTCGTGACCACGAAAACGGACGAAAAGGCCATCGCGGCCCCCGCGATCATGGGATTCAGCAGGCCGGCGGCGGCGAGCGGAAGTGCCGCCACGTTGTAGCCGAAGGCCCAGACCAGATTTCCCTTGATCGTCGACAATGTGGCGCGCGCCAGCCGGATCGCGTCCGCGGCCACCCGCAGATCCCCGCGCACGAGCGTCAGATCGCTCGCCTCGATCGCCGCGTCCGTCCCCGTGCCCATCGCGAGGCCCAGATCGGCGGTGGCGAGCGCCGCCGCGTCGTTCACCCCGTCGCCGACCATCGCGACGACGCGTCCCTCGCCCCGCAGCCGCGCGACCACGGCGACCTTGTCCTCGGGCAGCACCTCGGCGATCACGTCGGCGGGGCCGATGCCGACCTCCCGCGCCACGGCCTCGGCGACCGCCCGGTTGTCCCCGGTCAACAGCATCGGCGTGAGCCCGAGGTCCCGCAGTTCGCGTACGGCCTCGGCGCTGGTCTCCTTGACCGTGTCGGCGACGGCCAGCACGGCCGCCGCCGTGCCGTCCAGCGCGACCACGACGGCCGTACGGCCCGCCGCCTCGGCCGTGTTCTTCGCGTCCGCAAGCGTTCCCGGCAGCGTCCCGGGAAACCGGCCGACGGTGACCTCGACGCCGGCCACCCGCCCGCGCACGCCCCGGCCCGGCACGTTCTCGAAGTGCTCCGGTGCCGGAAGGTCACCGACGCGCTCCTGAGCGCCTGCCGCGATCGCTCGGGCAACCGGATGCTCGGAGGCGTGTTCCAGGGCTCCCGCGAGCCGCAGGACGTCTTCCTCGGCCCGCCCCTCGGCGACGTGGACCTCGTGCAGACTCATGCGGCCCGTCGTCACCGTGCCGGTCTTGTCCAGGAGGACGGTGTCGACACGGCGGGTGGACTCCAGGACCTCGGGCCCCTTGATCAGGATGCCGAGCTGGGCGCCCCGGCCGGTGCCGACCATCAGGGCGGTCGGGGTGGCCAGGCCGAGCGCGCACGGGCAGGCGATGATCAGCACCGCGACGGCGGCGGTGAAGGCCGCGACCGTGTCCCCGGTGACCGTGATCCAGACCCCGAACGTGCCGAGCGCGAGGAGCAGGACGACGGGCACGAAGACCCCGGAGATCCGGTCGGCCAGCCGCTGTACCTCGGCCTTGCCGTTCTGCGCGTCCTCGACGAGCCGGGCCATCCGCGCGAGCTGCGTGTCCGCGCCGATCCGGGTGGCCTCGACGACGAGCCGGCCCCCGGCGTTCACGGTCGCACCGGTGACGGCGTCCCCGACGCCCACGTCCACCGGTACCGACTCGCCGGTCAGCATGGACGCGTCCACGGCCGACGCGCCCTCGACGACGGTGCCGTCGGTGGCGATCTTCTCGCCGGGCCGTACGACGAAGCGGTCGCCGACGGCCAGTTGCGCCACGGGGAGGCGGACCTCACGGCCGTCCCGCAGGACGCCGACGTCCCTGGCGCCGAGTTCCAGCAGCGCCCGCAGAGCCGCTCCCGCGCGCCGCTTGGAGCGGGCCTCCAGGAAGCGGCCGAGCAGGATGAACGCGACGACCCCCGCGGCGACCTCCAGGTAGAGGGCGGAGGCGCCGTCCGTACGGGAGACGGTGAACTCGAAGCCGTGCCGCATGCCCGGCATCCCCGCGTCGCCGAAGAACAGCGCCCACAGGGACCAGCCGAACGCGGCGAGGGTGCCGACCGAGACCAGGGTGTCCATGGTGGCCGCGCCGTGCCGCGCGTTCGTCGCGGCGGCCCGGTGGAAGGGCAGCCCGCCCCAGACCACGACGGGCGCCGCGAGCGTCAGGGAGAGCCACTGCCAGTTGTCGAACTGGAGGGCCGGGATCATCGACATGAGGACCACGGGCAGGGCGAGCACCGCGGAGACGGTCAGCCGCTCGCGCAGGGCGGCCGTCTCGGGATCGTCGTCGGCCGGGGGCGCCTCCTGCCCGGGGGGTGACGGCGGCGCGGGCGGCGGGGGCTCCTCGGCGGTGTAGCCCGTCTTCACCACGGTGGCGATCAGATCCGCGACCCGTACCCCCTCGGGGTAGGAGACCTTGGCCTTCTCGGTCGCGTAGTTGACCGTGGCGCTGACGCCGTCCATGCGGTTGAGCTTCTTCTCGACGCGGGCCGCGCAGGAGGCGCAGGTCATCCCGCCGATGGAGAGTTCGATCTCCGAGGGCGTGCCTATCGGCGTCTCGGGTGCTGCGGTGGTCATGGTGCGGCTCCAGGAAGGGGCCGGGCCGCGCGGAGCCGGTATCAGCCGGTCGGCACGGCCCGGTAAGGAGAAGGAGAGCTGCGGGGGTTCGCTCAGGCCGGGCCGACGAGCTCGAAGCCCGCCTCGTCGACGGCGGCGCGGACGGCAACCTCGTCGAGCGCGGCGGCGGAGACGACGGTGACCTCGCCGGTGGAGGCGACCGCCTTCACGGAACTCACGCCGGGGATCGCGGAGATCTCGCCGCTGACGGAGCCTTCACAGTGTCCACAGCTCATGCCGCTCACCTTGTACACGGTGGTGACGGAACCCGGGGTGCCGGTCTGGGCGGTCATGGCGTTACTCCTCATCGAGGCGTTCTGGGGTGTGCGTGCACGGGAGGGATCCCTGGGAACCCAGGGTTCCCCTCGATGCTCACCACACTATACCCCTAGGGGGTATTTATCCAAGTGACGTCGCGGTGCGCCGACGAGTGTGCCCGCGCAGCAGGAGTATCGGCGCGCAGCAGGATCAGTGTCGGCGGCGGTGTGATGCCCCTCGTGGCGTGCGCGACGGCCGCGGCCGGTGCCCAGAGGGTCACTCCGATGCCGAGGCGGCGCTTCCAGAGGCCGGCGGGGACGCGGCGGTGGGGGCTGCTGCGGTCCGGGGACGCGGGCCCGGGGGGTGTCCGGTGGCTGATTCTGGGTCACGGCCATCCCTCTGTCCCTCGGGGGCGGCCCGCGGGCTCGGACGGGGGATCCGCGTTCCGGCGTCGGGGCGGCCCCGGGGTGCGTGGCGCGGGCGCGCGGACGGATCGATGCCGCGGATCGCTGATCGATTTGTCCGAACCTTATGGCACATGTCCTGGATGTTCTGGATGTCGCGGACCGGAGCGCTGATGCCGACCCGCCCGGCGCGGCTCGGTGCGGCTCGGTGCGGCTCAGTGTCCGGCGGGCGATCCGCTCTCGAGCAGCGGCTCCAGATAGCGGTGCATGACCGTCTTCAGCTCGGCGATGTAGCCGTCCCGTTCGGCGCCCTCGTGGGACATGACCAGGGTGAGACCGGCCTTGAACAGATGGACCGCCATGTTCGCGGTGCGGGTGCGCTCGTCGGCCGGCAGGTCCGGCAGGCGGGCCCCGATCATCTCCTCGACGCGGGCGAGGAGCGTGCCGTGCAGCGTACCGATCTCCTCGACGATCACTCCCGGGGTGTCGGCACCGTGCATCAGGACGGCGAAGGCCGGGTGCTCGACGTTGAACTCGATCAGCGGGTCGAGGACCGCGTCGAGCATCCGGTCCAGCGGGAGGCCGGCGTTCTCCTGGGCGAGCGCCTGCCCGTGCGAGCGGGCCCAGTCGTCGAGGAGCTGGTCGCTGAGGCCGACCGCGATGGCCTCCTTGTTCGGGAAGAACTGGTAGAGCGTGCCGGGCGAGACGCCGGCCTCGCGGGCGATGGCGTTGGTGCTCGCCGCGGTGTAGCCGGTCCGGCAGAACACCGAGGCCGCCGCCTCCAGGAGCTGGGCCACGCGGCGCTCGCCGCGGGCCTGACGGCGGCGCGGCTTCTCCTCGGCCGGCTGCCGGTGCTCCGGGGACTCCTCGGTCTGCTGCTTCTCGGGCACGGGTCATCCCCAGCTTCTCGGGACACGATTGACAAATACGAGCGGTCACTCGCATTCTTGGAAAACGCGAGCGACGTCTCGTGTTTGCCAGTCTATGGCAATGGGCGATCCATGATGCCTGCACGGATGCGGGTCATCGGGTCACGGTGAAGGGGACACCGCATCATGTCCGAAGTCGACGGCGCGGACGCCGGGCCCGCTACGGAGCCCGGCGGGAGCCGGGGCGAGCAGGGGGCCGAGCGCGGTGGTACGGACTCGGGCGGCGGTACGGACGGGGGTGCCCGCCTCGGCGGCTGGACCCGGTTCGTGACCGCGCGCCCACGGCTCTCCCTGCTCGTCGCCCTTCTGCTGACCGCGCTCGCCGTGGTCGCCGGCAGCGGAGTCGCGGACCGGCTGGGCAGCGGCGGCTGGGAGGACCCCAGCGCGCAGTCCACGTACGCGACCAAGGCCCTGGAGCGGGAGTTCCCCGCCTCACAGCCCAACCTGCTGCTCCTTCTCGACGCGGGCAAGGCCTCGGTCGACGACCCCGCGGTCGCCGCGGAGGCCCGGCGGATCGCGGCACGTCTGGCCGCCGAGCCCGGCGTCACCGGCGTCGGTTCGTACTGGCAGACCCCGTCCCCTACGCTGAAGGCCCGCGACGGCCACGAGGCGCTGATCGCCGCCCGGCTCACCGGCGACGAGACGGCCGCGGCCCGCACCCTGGACCGCATCGCACCCTCCTACCGAGGAGAGAGCGGGCCCGTCGAGGTCGAGGTCGGCGGACCGGTCGCCGTACGCCACGAGATGCAGACGACCATCAAGGAGGACCTCACCCGGGCCGAGATGATCGCCCTTCCGGTGACCCTCCTGCTGCTGGTCATGGTCTTCGGGAGCGCCGTCGCGGCCCTGCTCCCGCTCGGCGTCGGGATCATCGCGATCCTCGGCACCAACGCCGTGCTGCGCGGGCTCACCGAGGTCACGGACGTCTCGGTCTTCGCGATGAACCTGACGACGGCCCTCGGCCTCGGTCTCGCCATCGACTACGCCCTGTTCATCGTCCGCAGGTTCCGTGAGGAACTGGCCGCCGGCGCACCGCCGCGCGCCGCGATCGGTGTCACCCTGCGCACCGCGGGCCGGACCGTTCTCTTCTCCTCCCTCACGGTCGCCGTGTCGCTGGCCGCGATGCTCGTATTCCCGCAGTACTTCCTGCGCTCCTTCGCCTACGCGGGCATCGCCGTCGTGCTGCTCGCCGCGGCCGCCGCCCTGATCCTGCTCCCCGCGGCACTGATGCTCCTCGGCGACCGGGTGAACTCCCTCGATCTGCGGCGGTTGTTCCGGCGCGGGAGGCCGGACCCGGCCGACGGCGGGGCCCTCTGGGGACGCACGGCCTCACTCGTCATGCGCAGGGCGCCGCTCTTCGCGGTGGCCACCACGGCCGGCCTCATCGTTCTCGGACTGCCCTTCCTGGGCGTGAAGTTCGGCACGGCCGACGACCGGCAGCTCCCCTCGGGCGCGGAGTCGCACATCGTGCAGCAGCACATCCGCGACGGCTTTCCCGGCAGCCCGGGCAGCGCTCTGGAGATCCTGGCCGAGGGGAGCGCCACGGAGACGGAGTACGCCCGGTACCGCGAGCGGATCGCCGCCCTGCCCGAGGTGCTGCGCGTGGACGGCCCGCTGGTGAAGGGCGACGCCGCCTACTTCTCGGTACTGCCGAAGGGCGAGGCCGTGGACGAGGGGGCCCAGCGACTGGTGGGCGAACTCCGGGCGGCCGACGCTCCGTTCAAGACCTCCGTGACCGGCACGGCGGCCGTCCTGGTCGACTCCAAGCACGCGATAGCCGACAGGCTCCCGTGGGCGGCCGGCTTCATCGCGATCGTCACGCTGTTCCTGGTGTTCCTGCTGACGGGCAGCGTGCTGATCCCGATCCAGGCGGTCCTGCTCAACGCGCTCAGTCTGACCGCGATGTTCGGTGCCGTGGTCTGGGTCTTCCAGGACGGCCACCTCTCCGGCCTCCTCGACTTCACCAGCTCCGGTTCGATCGAGACGACCCTCCCGGTCCTGATGTTCTGCGTCGCCTTCGGCCTCTCCATGGACTACGGCGTATTCCTCCTCTCCCGCATCAAGGAGGAGTACGACCACACCGGCGACCACCGGGAGGCGGTCCGCTTCGGACTCCAGCGCACCGGTGGGCTGATCACCGCGGCGGCGGTCATCCTCGCGGTGGTGATGGTCGCCATCGGCACCTCCCGGGTGGCCAACACCAAGATGCTCGGACTGGGCGTCGCACTGGCCGTCCTGATGGACGCGATGGTCGTCCGCAGCCTGCTGGTCCCGGCGGTCATGCGCCTGACGGGCAGGGCCACCTGGTGGGCGCCGGGACCCCTGCGCCGCTTCCACGACCGCTTCGGCCTCAGCGAGTCGGAACCGCCGGCGCCGGTTCCGGACACCGAGCCGGTCCGGGATGCCGAGCCGTCCCCGGACACCGGGTCCCGGGTCGCCGAGCCGTCCCCGGACAAGGTGTCCGAGGCGGAGCCGGCCCCGGACGTGCCGGAGGAACCGGACGTGCCGGAGGAACCGGACGCGGAGTCCGCCCGGGACACGGCAGAGGCGCGCCGCTAGCGTTTCCGCGGGAGCTGATCTCCGAGTGGAGGGCGGGAGCCGATGCGGGCAGTGGTCTTCGAGCGGTACGGGGAGCCGGCCGAGGTCCGGGAGGTGGCGGACCCGGTGCCCCCGGAGCACGGGGTGGTGGTGCGGGTCGAGGCCACGGGGCTGTGCCGGAGCGACTGGCACGGCTGGATGGGCCACGACCCGGACATCACGCTGCCGCACGTGCCCGGCCACGAACTGGCCGGGGTGATCGAGGCGGTGGGCGCCGGGGTGAGCGGCCATCGCCCCGGCGACCGGGTCACCGTCCCGTTCGTCTGTGCCTGCGGAAGCTGTCCCGCCTGCGCGGCGGGCGACCAGCAGGTGTGCGAGCGGCAGACCCAGCCGGGGTTCACGCACTGGGGCTCCTTCGCCCAGTACGTGGCGCTCGACCACGCCGAGGTGAACCTGATCCCGCTGCCGGCGGAGCTGTCCTTCGCTACGGCGGCCTCGCTGGGCTGCCGGTTCGCCACGGCGTTCCGGGCGGTGGTCGCGCAGGGGAGGGTGGCTCCGGGGGAGTGGGTCGCGGTGCACGGCTGCGGGGGCGTGGGTCTTTCGGCGGTGATGATCGCGGCGGCTTCCGGCGCACGCGTCGTGGCCGTCGACGTGTCCCCCGCGGCGCTCGGTCTGGCACGGAGGTTCGGGGCGGCGGAGTGCGTGGACGCCTCCGCCGTGGCGGACCCGGCGCGGGCGGTCCGTGAACTGACGGGCGGAGGCGCGCATGTGTCGCTGGACGCCCTCGGATCGCCGGGCACCTGCGCGGCCTCGGTGGACAGCCTGCGCCGCCGGGGCCGGCACGTCCAGGTCGGCCTGCTGCCCTCACCGACGGGTCTCACCCCGGTCCCGATGGCCCGGGTGATCGCCCTCGAACTCGAACTCCTGGGCAGCCACGGGATGGCGGCCCACGCCTACCCGCCCCTGCTGGAGCTGGTCCGTGCCGGAGTGCTCCGCCCGGATCTCCTCGTGACCTCCACCATCGCGCTGGACGCGGCGCCGTCCGCCCTGGCCGCCATGGGGTCCGCTCCGGGCCGGGGCGTGACGGTCGTCGAGCCGTGGGCGTGAGGCCGCCGGGCCGAGGCGGGTGAGGGGCCGGGGTCACGGTGATCCGGCCCGGCGCGGCGCGGGTCATCGCCCCGCGCCAGCCCGCCCCCCCCCGCGGCCTGAGGGCTGCGGCGGCGCGGGGCGCCGGACCCCAGCTGACGCGGCGCGCGCGCCAGGCGCGCG
>NZ_JBHYXD010000015.1:81730-104460 GCF_042751995.1 Streptomyces sp. NPDC059371
GCGTCACCCCGGGGGACGCACCGCCCGGCCGGACGCGTCAGATGTCCTTGCGGCCCCGGTTTCCCGGGCGGGAGGCGACCCAGGCGCGGACGGTGTCGGCGTACCAGTAGGGCTTTCCGGCCTCGACGTGGTCGGGCGGCGGCAGCAGCCCGTGTTTGCGATAGGACCGGACGGTGTCCGGCTGCACCTTGATGTGCGCGGCGATCTCCTTGTACGACCAGAGCCGGCGGTCGGTCATGAGTGGCACCTCCCCGCGCGCGCCGCGGCGGCGGCCTGGGACGGCCGTCGGGGGAGCCGGGCGCTGCGCTGGTGATCACAAAGCGTGTGCCCGGTGAACGACGCGGCGTGAGGGCTGGGCCGTGGCTGTCGCCCGGGTGTGACGCAAGACCCGCGTATACGCGACATGTGTGACACGGTGGTGTTTTTTGTGACACGAGTGACGCATTGGCGGTAGCGGTACGGAGTCGGCGCCCTCGTCACGCGGACGGCCTGCCGGGCCCCGAGCGCCTGCCGGGCCCCGAGCGCCTGCCGGGCCCCGAGCACCCGGCGGGCCCCGAGCGCCCGCCGGGCCGGGAGTCCGGGAGTTCGTCGGGTGCCCGGGGAGGCGGGCGTCAAGCGCCGCAGGACCTCAGGAACTCCCGGGTGCGCCGGGCGATCGGCAGCGGCTTGTCCGGCGGGCACGGGTACATGTCCTGCTCGACGATCGCGAACAGTTCGACGCCGAGATCCTGCGCGGCGGCGAGGACGGGCTCCAACGCCGGCACGCCGGAGGGCGGTTCGCACATCACGCCGCGCGCCACGGCCGGCCCGAACGGGAGCTCCTCGGCCCGCACCCCGGCCAGCACCCGCGGGTCCACCTGCTTGAGATGGAGGTAGCCGATGCGTTCGCCGTACGTCTCGATGAGCTTGACGCTGTCGCCCCCGCAGTAGGCGTAGTGGCCCGTGTCCAGGCACAGCGACACCAGCGAGGAGTCGGTCGCGTCGAGGAAACGGGTGACGTTCCGCTCGCTGTCGATGTGGGTGTCCGCGTGCGGATGGACGACCACTTGCAGCCCGTAGCGCTCGCGCACCTCATGGGCGAGCCGCTCGGTCTGGGTGGCCAGATCCCGCCACTGGGCCGGCGTCAGCTCGCTGTCCTCCAGCACCGCGCCGGTCTTGTCGTCCCGCCAGAAGGCCGGGATGACCACGAGATGCCCGGCGCCCATCGCCTGGGCGAGCGCCGCGATGTCCGAGACGTGCGCCCAGGTGGACTCCCACACGTCGGGACCCCGGTGCAGTCCGGTGAAGACCGTGCCCGCCGACACGCTGAGCCCGCGCCGGGCGGTCTCCTCGCGCAGGACGTCCGGATCGGTGGGCAGATAGCCGTAGGGGCCGAGTTCGATCCACTCGTAGCCCGATCCGGAGACCTCGTCGAGGAAGCGCTGCCACGGGACCTGTAGCGGATCGTCGGGGAACCAGACGCCCCAGGAGTCGGGAGCCGAACCGATCCGGATGCGCGAGAGTGGGGACGGAGGTGACGACCGCGGTGACGACTTCGGTGAGGGGCCGGGGGACGACTGAGGCGATGACTGCGGCGGCGACGACGTCATGGGCGCCAGCTTCCGGCGGCTCCCGAGAGGTGTCAAGCCGTGGTCCGTATGTCTGGACAAAACGTTGACAGGGTCCCCTCGCGGGGCTAGACCTGGGGACAGCCGCAGAGACCGCCGAGAAGGGAACTCGATGGCGTACGAGCTGATCACCATGGGGCGGATCGGCGTGGACCTCTACCCGTTGCAGACGGGGGTCCCGCTGTCCCGGGTGACCTCCTTCGGCAAGTTCCTCGGCGGCTCGGCGACCAACGTCGCGGTGGCGGCCGCGCGGCTCGGACGGCGTACCGCCGTCGTCACCCGAACGGGTGCGGATCCCTTCGGAACCTATCTGCGCGAGGCGCTGCGCGACTTCGGTGTCGACGACCGCTGGGTCACCGCGGTCCCGGGACTGCCGACTCCGGTCACCTTCTGCGAGATCTTCCCGCCGGACGACTTCCCCCTGTACTTCTACCGGCAGCCCAAGGCCCCCGACCTGGAGATCGGCGCGCACGAACTCGACCTCGACGCCGTGCGCGAGGCAGGGGTCTTCTGGATGACGGGCACGGGACTGAGCGCCGAGCCAAGCCGCACGGCCACCCTCACCGCCCTGGCCCACCGGGCCCGCTCCGGCACGACGGTCTTCGACCTCGACTGGCGCCCCATGTTTTGGAAAGACGCGGCCTGGAATGACGCGGCCTCGAAAGACGCCGCTCGCGAGGACCCCGCCTCCGCGCGCCCCTTCTACGCGGAGGCCCTGCGCCACGCCACCGTCGCCGTCGGCAACGTCGACGAGGTCGAGGTCGCCACGGGAGAACGCGAGCCGCACGCGGCGGCCGCCGCGCTCCTGGCGGCCGGCGTCGAACTCGCCGTCGTGAAACAGGGCCCCAAGGGCGTCCTCGCCGTCCATCGCGACGGCACCACGGCCGAGGTCCCGCCCCTCCCGGTCGAGGTACTCAACGGCCTCGGCGCGGGTGACGCGTTCGGCGGCTCCCTCTGCCACGGACTGCTCGCCGGCTGGGACCTGGAGAAGACCGTGCGTCACGCGAACGCGGCGGGCGCCATCGTCGCCTCCCGGCTGGAGTGCTCCTCCGCGATGCCCACCGCGCACGAGATCGAACAGGCCCTCGCCGCCGGAGCGGTGCGGTGAGGGCCGGCCACGTCGGGGGAACCCGCCCCGAACAGGGCGGTGACGGGCCCGCGCCCGTACGCGTCGACGTCTCCGCGCTCGCCCGGACCCGGGCCCGCCGGCCCGAGGCGGTCGCCGAGGCCGCCGCCCGGCGCGTGCGACGGCCGCTCGTCGAGGGCTCCGGCCGGCTGATGATCGTCGCCGCGGACCATCCGGCCCGCGGCATGCTGGCCGTGGGCGAGCGGAGACTGGCCATGGCGGGGCGCGCCGATCTGCTGGAGCGCCTGTGCGTCGCGCTCGCCCGCCCCGGGGTCGACGGTGTGCTCGCCACCGCCGACATACTGGACGACCTGCTGCTCCTCGGCGTGCTCGACGGCAAGGTGGCCATCGGCTCGATGAACCGGGGCGGACTGGCGGGTTCCGCCTTCGAGCTGGACGACCGGTTCACCGGCCACCGCCCGAGGGACATCGAGCGGTTCGGTCTCGACGCCGGCAAACTCCTGCTGCGCATCGACTACGACGACCCCGGCTCGCTGCGCACGCTGGAGTCCGCCGCCCGCGTGATCGACGACATGGCCGAACGGCGACTTCCCGTCTTCGTCGAACCGTTCCTCTGCCGTCGCCGGGACGACGGCACCCTGCGCAATGATCTGAGCGCCGAGGCCGTCACCAAGTCCCTCGCCATCGCGGGCGGCCTGGGCGGCAGTTCGGCCTACACCTGGCTGAAGGTCCCCGTCACCGAGAACCCCGACGACATGGCCCGTGTCATGGAGACCTCGACACTGCCCGCCGTCCTGCTCGGCGGCGATGTCGGCGAGGACCAGGAGGGTGCGTACGAGAAATGGCGCGGGGCGCTCCAACTCCCCACCGTGCAGGGCCTGGTGGTGGGCCGTTCGCTGCTGTATCCCGCGGACGGCGATGTCGCCGCGGCCGTGGACACCGCCGTAGGACTTCTGTGAGGGCCGCATGAGTCGTCCGAGCAACGAGCTGTACGTGCCCGCGGGCACCACCGCCGACGCCTACTACGCCCTCGACATCGCCCCCGAACGGGCCGGCTGGACCCACAGCAGCCTGCGGATCGTGGAGCTGGCCCCCGGCGGCACCCACACCTTCACCACCGGGGACAGCGAGTGGATCGTGCTCCCGCTCGGCGGCGGCTGCACGGTGCGCACCAAGGACGGCATGGACGAGGAGGAGTTCCAACTCCTGGGCAGGCGGAGCGTGTTCGACGGGGTCTCCGACTTCGCGTACGTTCCCCGTGAGGCCCGGGCCCAGATCGCCTCCGGCGCGGGAGGCCGCTTCGCCCTGGCAGGAGCGAAGTGCGAGCGCCGACTCCCCGCCCGCTACGGCCCCGCGCCGGAGGTTCCCGTCGAAGACCGCGGCAGCGGCAACTGCGCGCGCCAGGTGCGCAATTTCGCCGCCGCGGACGTCTTCGACTGCGATCGGCTCATCGCCGTGGAGGTGATCACCCCGGGCGGCAACTGGTCCTCGTATCCGCCGCACAAGCACGACGAACACCTGCCCGGTGTCGAGTCCGTGCTGGAGGAGATCTACTACTTCGAGATCGACGGACCGAACGGTTTCGGCTATCAGCGCGTATTCCCCTCCCGTGAGGGCGGTTCGGACGTCCTCGCCGAGGTCCGCACCGGCGATGCCGTCCTCGTCCCCGACGGATGGCACGGCCCCTCCGTCGCCCAGCCCGGTCACACCATGTACTACCTGAACGTCATGGCGGGGCCGGGCGGGGACAGGGAGTGGCGGATCCGCTTCCACCCGGGACACGCGGAGAGCACAGGGGGATACCGATGACCTCGACGACGAGGCTGACGGTCGCGCAGGCGCTGGTGCGGTTCCTGGCCGCGCAGTACACCGAACGGGACGGCGAGCGCCACCGGCTGATCGGCGCCGTCTGGGGCATCTTCGGCCACGGGAACGTCGCCGGGATCGGCCAGGCGCTCGTCGAGTACGCCACGGTGCCCGGCGGGGGGACACCCCCCGCACCCCCCGTGATGCCGTTCCACCAGGGGCGCAACGAACAGGCCATGGTGCACGCGGCCGTCGGCTACGCCCGCCAGAGCGGCCGGCTGTCCACGCACGCCGTGACCACCTCCATCGGGCCCGGTGCCACCAACCTCGTCACCGGCGCCGCGCTCGCCACCGTCAACCACCTGCCGGTGCTGCTCCTGCCCGGCGACGTCTTCGCCACCCGCCCCGCCGATCCGGTGCTCCAGCAGCTGGAGGTCCCCTTCGCCGGGGACGTGTCGGTCAACGACTGTCTGCGCCCGGTGTCGAAGTACTTCGACCGGATCACCCGCCCCGAGGCCCTGATACCGGCGGCGCTCCAGGCGATGCGCGTGCTCACCGACCCCGTCGACACCGGCGCCGTCACGCTCGCGCTGCCCCAGGACGTGCAGGCGGAGGCGTACGACTGGCCCGAGGAGTTCTTCGCCGAGCGGACCTGGGCCGTACGGCGCCAGGCGCCCGACGCCGGTGAGCTGGCCCGCGCCGTCGAGGCGGTCCGCGGGGCCCGGCGTCCGCTGATCGTCGCGGGCGGCGGCGTCCACCACAGCCGTGCCGAGGAGGCGCTCGCCGGGCTCGCCTCGGCCACCCGTATCCCCGTCGCCTCCACCCAGGCGGGCAAGGGTTCGCTGCGCTGGGACCACCCGCAGGACGTCGGCGGCATCGGGCACACCGGCACGGCGACCGCCGACGAGCTGGCCCGCACCGCCGACCTGGTGATCGGGGTCGGCACCCGCTACACCGACTTCACCACCGCCTCGGGCACGCTGTTCGCGGCCTCGGGCGTCCGCTTCGTCAATCTCAACATCGCCGCGTACGACGGGTACAAGCTCGCCGGCTCTCCGCTGATCGCCGACGCCCGCGCCGGTCTCGAAGCGCTCACCGAGGCGCTGGCGCCGCACCGCCACCGCGCGGAGCCCGCGTACGTCACCGAGTACACGGACGACAAGGAGCGCTGGGAGTACCGCGTCGACGCGGCCTACGAGGCGGAGGACATCGACATCCGGCCCACCCAGCCGCAGGTCCTCGGCGTCCTCGACGAGCTGGTCACCGACGAGGACATCCTGATCAACGCGGCCGGCTCGCTCCCCGGCGACCTGCACAAACTGTGGCGGGCGCGGTCGCGGGACCAGTACCACGTCGAGTACGGCTATTCGTGCATGGGCTACGAGATCCCGGCCGCGATCGGTGTGCGGATGGCGGCCCCGGACCGGCCCGTGTGGGCGCTGGTCGGCGACGGCACGTATCTGATGATGCCCACCGAGATCGTCACCGCCGTCCAGGAGGGCGTCGCGATCAAGGTGGTCATCCTGCAGAACCACGGGTACGCGTCCATCGGCGGGCTCTCGGAGTCCGTGGGCGGCGAGCGCCTGGGCACGGCGTACCGCCGTCTGGCCGCCGACCGTACGTACACAGGAGTGCCGCTTCCGGTGGATCTCGCGGCCAACGCGGCCAGTCTGGGTATGCGGGTCCTGCGCGCGAGGACCGTGCGTGACCTGCGGGCGGCCCTGGCCGAGGCGCGCGAGGCGGACACTCCCACTTGTGTCTACGTGGAGACCGAAACGGCAGACACAGTGTCGGGCGCGCCCCCGGCCCAGGCCTGGTGGGATGTACCTGTGGCCGAGACCGCGACCCGATCGTCGGCGGTCAAGGCACGTGAGGAGTACGACCGGCACGTCGCCGCCCGACGCCGCCATCTGTGAAGGAGTAATTGGCCATGACGAAGACCGTCGACCACTGGATCGGTGGCAAGTCCGTCGAGGGTGCGTCGGGTACGTACGGGCCGGTCACCGACCCGGCGACCGGCGCCGTGACCACGAAGGTCGCGTTCGCGAGTGCCGAGGAGGTCGACGCCGCCGTCGCCGCCGCGAAGGACGCCTACGCGACCTGGGGCCTGTCCTCGCTGGCCAAGAGGACCACGATCCTGTTCAAGTTCCGCGCGCTGCTCGACGCCAACCGCGACGCCATCGCCGAACTGATCACCGCCGAGCACGGCAAGGTGCACTCGGACGCGCTCGGCGAGGTCGCGCGCGGCCTGGAGATCGTCGAGCTGGCCTGCGGGATCACGACGCAGCTCAAGGGCGAGCTGTCGACCGAGGTGGCCTCCCGGGTCGACGTGTCCTCGATCCGCCAGCCGCTCGGTGTCGTCGCGGGCATCACGCCGTTCAACTTCCCGGCCATGGTCCCGATGTGGATGTTCCCCATCGCCATCGCCTGCGGCAACACCTTCGTCCTCAAGCCCTCGGAGAAGGACCCCTCGGCGGCCATGAAGCTGGCCGAGCTGCTTGCCGAGGCCGGTCTGCCCGACGGTGTCTTCAACGTCGTGCACGGTGACAAGGTGGCCGTCGACCGGCTCCTGGAGCACCCGGACGTCGCCGCGGTGTCCTTCGTGGGCTCGACGCCGATCGCCCGCCACATCCACACCACCGCCGCCGCGAACCACAAGCGGGTCCAGGCACTGGGCGGCGCCAAGAACCACATGCTGGTCCTGCCGGACGCCGACCTGGACGCCGCGGCCGACGCCGCCGTCTCGGCCGCGTACGGCTCGGCCGGCGAGCGCTGCATGGCGATCTCCGCCGTCGTGGCGGTCGGCTCCATCGGCGACGAGCTGGTGGCCAAGATCCGCGAGCGCGCCGAGAAGATCAAGATCGGTCCCGGCAGCGACCCGGCGTCCGAGATGGGCCCGCTCATCACGGCCGCCCACCGCGACAAGGTGGCCTCGTACGTGAAGGGCGCCGCCGACCAGGGCTGCGAGGTCGTCCTCGACGGCACGGGCTACACGGTCGAGGGCCACGAGGACGGCCACTGGATCGGTCTCTCGCTCCTGGACCGCGTGCCGGTGACGGCGGACGCGTACAAGGACGAGATCTTCGGCCCGGTGCTGTGCGTGCTGCGCGTCGAGACGTACGACGAGGGCGTGGCGCTGATCAACGGCTCCCCCTTCGGCAACGGCACCGCGATCTTCACCCGGGACGGCGGCGCCGCCCGCCGCTTCCAGCTCGAGATCGAGGCGGGCATGGTCGGCGTGAACGTGCCGATCCCCGTGCCGGTGGGCTACCACTCCTTCGGCGGCTGGAAGGACTCCCTGTTCGGGGACCACCACATCTACGGCAACGACGGCACGCACTTCTACACCCGCGGCAAGGTCGTCACCACCCGCTGGCCGGACCCGTCCGAGGCCCCGGCGGGCGTCGACCTGGGCTTCCCGCGCAACCACTGAGGTCCCGCCGGACCACCTCCTGACCCACCTCGACAAGCCGTCCGCTATGCGGACGGCTTGACGTTTTTTTGACGGCACCGCAACGATTCCCGTTCATGCGGATGAACCGGGTGATGCAGGTAACTTTCTCTTCTGACCTTCGAAAGCAAGGTCACCTTTTGCAAGGCTTTGACGATTGCAGCGTAAAGGTGCTGTCGCCTGAGAATGTGATGTGACGTGCGCCGCTTCGATGCTGCGGATTCCGTAGGTAAACGGCCATTGACGCAACGGTTTCCGTCAAGGTTCCATCAGCGCGGGAGCGGACGAGAACGAAGAACGACGCGAGCCGCCGGAGGCGATATCGCTCCCGCCCGAACATCTGATGCACGAGTCGATCGGAACCGCTTCATGACCGACACGCTCCGCCCCGTCGAGACCGCCGTCCCGGACGCCGCCCCGACGGCGACCGGGAACCCCAAGACGCTCAAGCGTTCCATCGGCGTCGTCGGCGGAACCCTGCTGACGCTGTCCTGCGTGACCCCGGCTTCGACGCTGTTCGTGGTCATCCCCGACCTCTTCGGCTCCCTCGGCACCGCGACCGCCCTCACGATCGCGATCGGCTCGCTGCTCTGTATCGCCGTGGCGTTCTGCTACTCGGAGCTGGGCACCCTCATCCCCAGCGCGGGCGGCGAGTACGCCATGGTCTCGACGCTGGCCGGACGGCTCGCCGGCTGGCTGGTCTTCGTGATGTCCCTGCTGGTGGTGATGATCGTCCCGCCGGTGATCGCCATAGGCACCGCCGACTACCTCGCCCCCGTGGTGCACCTCGACCCGGCGATGGCCGGCGCCGGCGTGATGCTGCTGGCCACCCTCGCCGGTCTGCTCGACCTGCGCGCCAACGCCTGGATCACCGGCATCTTCCTCGTCCTCGAAGTCGTCGCCGCCGGCGTGGTGGCCCTCCTCGGCTTCACGCACAGCCAGCGCGGCCTCGGCAGCCTGACCTCCATGCAGGTCGCCGGAACCGGCGGACACACCGACGCCGTGACGGGCATGCTCGTCATCTCCGGGCTCGCCATCGCCCTCTTCGCCACCCAGGGCTTCTCGACCGCGGTCTACCTCTCCGAGGAGCTGGAGAACCCGCGGCGCAACGTCGCCCGCACGGTGCTGGCCACGCTCGCCATCTCCACGGTCGTCATCCTGGTCCCCGTCGTCGCCATCACCATGGGCGCCTCCGACATCGGACAGCTCACCGGCGGCGACATCAGCAGCATGGTCACCGCCTGGTCCAACTCGGCCGTCGGCACGTTCGTCAGCCTCTGCGTCGCCCTCGCGATCATCAACGCCGGCATCGTCATGGTCATCCAGAACTCGCGCGTCCTGTTCGCCTCGGCCCGTGACAAGGCCTGGCCCGAGCCGGTCAACAACGGCCTGTCCAGGCTCGGCCGGTTCGGCTCCCCCTGGGTCGCCACCCTCCTGGTGGGTGTCCCCGGCGCCGCCCTCTGCTTCGTCAACCTCGACACCCTGTACGGCGTCACGGGCGTCTCGGTGACGGCCATGTACCTGCTCGTCGCGGTCGCCGCCCTGCTCGCCCGCCGCGGCCACCACAAGCACACGCCGGCCTGGCGGATGCCGCTGTGGCCCGGGATGCCGATCCTGCTGATCGTCGTGCTCGCCTACGTCCTCACCCAGCAGGAGACGCGGTACCTGCTGTGGACCGGCGGCATCACCGCCGTCGCCACCCTGTACTGGGCCTTCTACCTGCGCCCGCGCCGCGACACCCGCTGGCTGGTGTCGATCCCGGAGGACGCGCAGGCGTAACCGGAGCGGCACACCGCCCGGCTCCCCTCCGCAGAGCCCCGCCCCTTGACGAGGGCCTCAGCCGAAGTCCCACGTCATCACCGTGCACGACCCGTCGTCCTCGCCACCCGCACCGCGGTACGTGGCGAGGGCGATGTCGTTTCCCCTGTCCACGCCCACCCACATGCCGTAACAGCCGCGTTCCCGGGCCAGGGCGGCGAGTTCACGGACCAGCGCCCGGCCGGTGCCCCGCCGCCGGAACGGCTCCGCCACGGCCAGCTCGTACAGGAACATCTCGGTGCCCTTGTCCGGGTGGACCGTCTCGACACCGCTGACGAAGCCGACCGGCACCTCGCCCTCGTAGGCCAGGAACAGATGATGTCCCTGCGCCTCCAGGAACCGCCGGGCCCACCCGGGACGCACGGGAGCGTCGAAGAGGTACTCGGCGGCGGTCAGTTCCCCGACGGTGGCGGCACGGCGCAGCTCCATGGCCCGTTCGTACCACGGACGCGGTACACGCGGCCCCTGCCGTACTTCCCCGGTAGGGGGGCCGGTTCAACCCGGCGGCTGTCCCCGTTGTCGGCGGGCGCCCGTACCGTTGAGGCATGGATCTTCGACTGCCCCGGCCGCGCGGGCCGCGCCGGGGGCACCTCGCCGCTCGCACGACGGCGCGAGCCCGCGGGAGATGGGCGGCCGCCGCCGCTGCCCTCGTGCTGCTCGCCGGCGCGGGCACCTGGACGGCCGTCGCCTCCGACGGGCCGGCCGCCGTCCACCGCTCCGACCGCGTCATGACCATGGACGGCGGAGTGCGGCTCGACACCTCGTACTTCACCGAGGGACCGCCTTCGAAGCGCCGCCCCGCCGTCCTCCTCGCGCACGGCTTCGGCGGCAGCAAGGCGGACGTCCGCGACCAGGCCGAGAAACTCGCCCGCGACGGATACGCGGTCCTGACCTGGTCGGCCCGCGGCTTCGGCAGGTCCACCGGCCGGATCGGGCTGAACGACCCCAAGGCCGAGGTCGCCGACGTCTCCCGGCTCGTCGACTGGCTCGCCCGGCGCCCCGAGGTCCGGCTCGACGGCAGCGGCGACCCGCGCGTGGGCGTGGCGGGCGGCTCGTACGGCGGGGCGATCTCCCTGCTGGCCGCCGCCGACGACCGGCGAGTCGACGCCATCGCCCCGTCGATCACGTACTGGAACCTCGCCGACGCCCTGTTCCCGAACGGCGTGTTCAAGAAGCTCTGGGCGGGCATCTTCATCAACTCCGGCGGCGGCTGCGCCCGCTTCGAGCCCGCGCTGTGCGCGATGTACAACCGGGTCGCGGAGTCCGGGAAGCCGGACGCGGCGGCGGTGAAGCTGCTGGAGGAACGCAGCCCCTCCGCCGTCGGCGACCGCATCAAGGTCCCCACCCTCATCACCCAGGGCCAGTCCGACTCCCTCTTCCCGCTCGGCCAGGCCGACGCGATGGCCGAGGCGATCAAGGCCAACGGCGCTCCAGTCGACGTCGACTGGATCGCGGGCGGACACGACGGCGGCGACATGGAGACGGACCGCGTCACCTCCCGCGTCGTCTCCTGGTTCGACCGGTACCTGAAGGACGACAAGAGCGCCGCCACCGGCCCCGCCTTCCGCGTCACCCGGACCGGAGGCGTGGACTCCACCGACGGCGCCGCCCTGCTGCGCGGCGCGAGTTCGGACACCTACCCCGGACTCGACAGCGGCCCGCACACCGTCGCCCTGACCGGCCGGGAGCAGCGCTTCGAGAACCCGGCGGGCTCCACCCCGCCCGCCATCTCGGCCCTGCCCGGACTCGGCGGCTCCGGCGGCCTCTCCCAGCTCTCCAGCCTCGGCGTCGGCGTCTCCCTGGACTTCCCCGGCCAGTACGCCCGCTTCGAGTCCGCGCCCCTCCGCGAGGACCTGCGGATCACCGGCTCGCCCACCGTCACCGTGCACGTCGAGTCGACCAGCGACGACGCGGTCCTCTTCGCGAAGGTGTACGACGTCGGCCCCGGCGGCACCCAGCAGGTGCTGCCCTCCCAGCTCGTCACCCCGGTCCGCGTCGACGGCGCGAAGAACGGCAAGGACGTGGCCCTGACCCTGCCCGCCGTCGACCACGCGGTCCGGAAGGGCCACCGGCTGCGCCTGGTCCTCGCCTCGACCGACCTCGGCTACGCCTCCCCGGCCGCCCCGGCCACGTACACCGTGTCGCTCCGGAGCGGCGGCCTCCAGGTGCCGACGGCCCCCGGAGTGAAGACCGCCGCGACGCCGCTGCCCTCCTGGGTGTGGTGGCTGCCGCTCGCCGGCGCGCTCGCCGCCCTGGCACTGCTGGTGACCGGCCGCCGCCGCACGAGCGCCCCCGCGCCCGACCCCGAACTGGCCGAAGTCCCGCTCCAGATCACCGCTCTGAGCAAGCGCTACGCCAAGTCCGCCGACCGGTACGCGGTACGGGACCTGTCGTTCCGCGTGGAGAAGGGCCAGGTCCTCGGCCTGCTCGGACCCAACGGCGCGGGCAAGACCACCACCCTGCGCATGCTCATGGGCCTCATCAAGCCCGACGACGGCGAGATCCACGTCTTCGGGCACGCGATCCGCCCCGGCGCGCCGGTCCTCTCCCGTGTCGGAGCGTTCGTCGAGGGCGCGGGCTTCCTCCCGCACCTGACCGGCCGCGAGAACCTGGAACTGTACTGGCGGGCCACCGGCCGTCCCCCCGAGGACGCCCATCTGGAGGAGGCCCTGGAGATCGCCGGACTCGGCGAGGCACTCACCCGCGCGGTGCGCACCTACTCCCAGGGCATGCGCCAGCGCCTCGCCATCGCCCAGGCCATGCTCGGCCTCCCGGACCTGCTGATCCTCGACGAACCCACCAACGGCCTCGATCCGCCGCAGATCCGCGAGATGCGCCAGGTGATGATCCGCTACGCCGCCGCGGGCCGCACGGTCATCGTCTCCAGCCATCTCCTCGCCGAGGTCGAGCAGTCCTGCACCCACCTCGTGGTCATGGACCGCGGCCGGCTCGTCCAGGCAGGACCGGTGTCCGAGATCATCGGCTCCGGTGACACCCTGCTCGTCGGCACCGGCGCGCCCCTCGACGCGCCGGTCGTGGAGAAGGTGGGCGCACTGCCGGGCGTGCTCTCGGCCGTCGCGACCGAGGACGGACTGCTGGTCCGCCTCGACGCCGACGGCAGCGCGCAACGCCTGGTCGTGGAACTCGTACGACTCGAAGTACCGGTGGCGTCGGTGGGACCCCACCGCCGTCTGGAAGACGCGTTCCTCACCCTGATCGGAGGCTCCGCATGAGCACGCTCGTCGAGCGGACCGAGACGGCCGACGGGTACCGGGCGCGCCGCACCCTGCCGCTGCGCGTCGAGCTCGTCCGCCAGCTCAAGCGCCGCCGCACCCTGGTCATGGGGATCGTCCTGGCGGCCCTGCCCTTCGTCCTGCTCGTCGCGTTCGCGATCGGCGGGGACCCCGGCGGCCGCAACAACCAGGTCACCCTGATGGACACGGCCACCGCGTCCGGCGCCAACTTCGCCGCGGTGAACCTGTTCGTGTCGGCGGGCTTCCTCCTGGTGATCCCGGTCGCGCTGTTCTGCGGCGACACCGTCGCCTCCGAGGCGAGCTGGTCCTCCCTGCGCTATCTGCTGGCGGCGCCCGTGCCCAGAGCCCGGCTGCTGTGGTCCAAGCTCACCGTCGCGCTCGGTCTCAGCCTCGCCGCGATGGTCCTGCTGCCGGTCGTCGCGCTGGCCGTGGGAACCGCCGCGTACGGCTGGGGCCCGCTGGAGATCCCCACCGGCGGCGCGCTCCCCGCGGGCACCGCCGCCCAGCGGCTCCTCGCGGTGATCGCGTACATCTTCGTGTCCCAACTGGTCACCGCGGGGCTCGCGTTCTGGCTGTCGACGAAGACGGACGCCCCGCTCGGCGCGGTCGGCGGCGCGGTCGGCCTGACCATCGTGGGCAACGTCCTGGACGCGGTCACCGCGCTCGGCCACTGGCGCGACTTCCTGCCCGCCCACTGGCAGTTCGCGTGGGCGGACGCCATCCAGCCGACCCCGGAGTGGGGAGGCATGATCCAGGGGACGGCGATCTCCGTGACGTACGCGTTCGTCCTGTTCGCCCTGGCCTTCCGCGGTTTCCGCCAGAAGGACATCGTGTCGTAGGTCTCCGGAAGATCACCCACCGGTCTCGGCGACCCCTCGTCGTGGCCGCTTCGCAACCCTTCCGCAACCCGTCCGAGCGCACGTCACGGCCCCCTCGGCCGTCACAGTCACACAGGTCGGCCCACACAAGGGCCGTACGCCGAGGGGGCACTGATGGGGATGAAGTCCACATGGACGGCGGCCGGCACGGGCCGCCCACGCGGCGGCGCGCGGCGGGGGAACCGCCGAAGGGCGGCCTGCGCGCTGCTCGCCCTGCCGATCGCGGGCGCGCTGCTGCTCACCGGATGCGGCGCGGGCGGCGACGGCAGCAACTCCACGGACGGCCCGGACAAGTCCGGTGGCCGCAACAACCTCCCGCTGCCGGCACCCGCGCAGCCGACCGGCGGCGCGGCCGGGCGCGACGCCGAGGGCGAGCAGTCGGACGCCCCGGACGTCCAGCCGTCGCCCGACTACCTCTCCACCTTCGCCCTCGACGTCGACACCGCGTCGTACGGCTACGCCCGCCGCAGCCTCGCGGACGGCCGTGCCCCCGACCCCTCGACCATCCGCCCCGAGGAGTTCGTCAACAGCTTCCGCCAGGACTACGAACGCCCCGACGGCAACGGCTTCTCGCTGTCCGTCGACGGCGCCCGGACGAACGACGGACGCTGGTCCCTCGTCCGGGTCGGACTCGCCACCCGGCCCGCCGAGAGCGAGCGCGAACGCCCGCCCGCCGCCCTCACTTTCGTCATCGACATCTCGGGTTCCATGGCGGAGCCGGGCCGGCTCGACCTGGCCAGGGAATCCCTCGACGTGATGACGGACCGGCTGCGCGACGACGACTCGGTCGCCCTGGTCACCTTCAGCGACGAGGCCGAGACCGTGCTGCCGATGACCCGGCTCGGCGACCACCGCTCCCGTGTCCACCGGGCGATCGACAGCCTGGAGCCGACCGACTCGACCAACCTCGGCGCGGGGGTGCGGACCGGATACGCGACCGCCGTCGACGGGCTGCGCGAGGGGGCCACCAACCGGGTCGTCCTGATCTCCGACGCCCTCGCCAACACGGGCGACACGGACGCGGACGACATCCTCGAACGGATCTCCTCGGCCCGCCGTCAACACGGCATCACCCTCTTCGGCGTGGGTGTCGGCAGCGACTACGGCGACGCCCTCATGGAACGCCTCGCCGACAAGGGCGACGGCCACACGACGTACGTCTCCGACCGGGACGACGCCCTCACCGTGTTCTGCGACCAGCTTCCGCAGAACATCGACCTCACGGCACGCGACGCCAAGGCGCAGGTCGCCTTCGACCCCGAGACGGTCGAACGGTTCCGGCTGATCGGCTACGACGACCGGAAGGTCGCCGACGAGGACTTCCGCGACGACCGGGTGGACGGCGGCGAGGTGGGCCCCGGCCACACGGTCACCGCCCTCTATGCCGTCCGCACCCGCCCCGGCGCCTCCGGACATCTGGCCACCGCGACCGTCCGCTGGCTCGACCCCGCATCCCGCGCCCCGCACGAGGCGACCGGCAGCCTGGAGACCGGCGACCTGCGCGACGGCGTCTGGACCTCGCCGTACTCCTTCCAGGTCACCGCCGTGGCCGCCTACTTCGCCGACGAGCTGCGCGCGGGCGACGCCCGCTGGAGCTCCCTGCCCGGTGTCCCTTCCCTCAAGGAACTCGCCTCGCGGGCCCGCACCCTGGCCGACGTGACCGAGGACAAGGACGTCGCGTCGCTCGCCACCGCGATCGGCCAGGCCGACGAACTGGACATCTGCTCCGACGGCTGCGCCCGGTAGCGCCCCGGCGACGCCGTGCACGCGCTCTCGCGTCCCGGCGAATCGTGTGCGGCCCATTGAAATTCCGTTACGCGCGGGTAAGTTGACTCGGCGGTAAGAACCCTGCGACCGGGAGCCGTGATGGGCGTACGCAAGGATCTGCAACGGGCGAAGCGGCACGCGGGCCCGGCGGGCCGCAGCCGGGTGGAGCTGGTCAGGGACGAGAGCGGCACGGTCCGCGAGGTGCGTGCCGCCGCCCTGGCACCCGCTCCGGCCGGCGGCAGCACGGCCGACCTGCCGTTCACGAACGCCGCCGAGGCTCCCGGCGCCGTCGTGCTGCGGCGGCCGGGCGACGGCGGCTGGACGCCGGTGACGGCGGCCGCCTTCGCCCGCGACGTCACCGACGCGGCCAAGGGTCTGATCGCGGCGGGCCTCGAACCGGGCGGCCGGGTCGCGGTGATGTCCCGTACACGCTACGAGTGGACGGTCCTCGACTTCGCCGTCTGGGCGGCCGGCGGCCAGAGCGTCCCGGTCTACGCGACCTCCTCCGCCGAGCAAGTGGAGTGGATCGTCCGGGACTCGGGGGCCCGCTTCGTGATCGTCGAGACCCCCTCGAACGCGGAGACCGTCGCCGCCGCCGTCGCGGACCATCCCGAACCCCCGCGCGTCTGGCAGCTCGACGCGGGAGCCCTCGCCGAACTCGCCGCCCTGGGACGGGACATCACCGACGAGGAGGTCGTCAAGCGGCGCGCCGCGCTCACCCCCGAGACGGTCGCGACGATCTGCTACACCTCCGGGACCACCGGCCGGCCCAAGGGGTGCGTCCTCACCCACGCCAACCTGCACGCCGAGGCCGCCAACACGGTCGAGCTGCTGCACCCCGTCTTCCAGCAGGTCACCGGCCGGACCGCCTCGACGATCCTCTTCCTCCCGCTCGCCCACATCATGGGCCGCACCCTTCAGATCGCCTGCCTGATGGCGCGGATCGAACTGGGCCACTGCCCGAGCATCAAGGCGGACGAACTGCGGCCCGCGCTGCGGGAGTTCCGGCCCACCTTCCTCGTCGGTGTCCCGTATCTCTTCGAGAGGATCCACGCCACCGGCCGTGCGACCGCCGAGAAGATGGGCCGCGCCGCCTCCTTCGACCGCGCCCACCGCGTCGGCGTGCGCTTCGGGGAGGCCTACCTGAACCGGTTCCTCGGTACGGGCAAGGGACCCGGGCCCGGCCTGTACGCGGCCTGGGCGCTGTACGACCTGCTGGTCTACCGCCGCATCCGCAAGGAACTCGGCGGCCGCGCGCACTACGCCATCAGCGGCGGCTCCCCGCTCGACCGCGACCTCAACCTGTTCTTCCACGCCGCCGGAATCATCGTCTACGAGGGGTACGGCCTGACCGAGACCACCGCGGCCGCCACCGTGGTCCCGCCGCTCGGGCCCCGCCCGGGAACGGTCGGCCTGCCGGTTCCGGGAACCTCCGTCCGTATCGCCGACGACGGAGAGGTGCTGATCAAGGGCGGTGTCGTCTTCGGCGCCTACTGGAACAACCCGGCGGCCACCGACGCCGTCCTGACCGGCGACTGGTTCGCCACCGGCGATCTCGGCGCGCTGGACCAGGACGGCTATCTGACCATCACGGGCCGCAAGAAGGACATCCTCATCACGAGTGGCGGCAAGAACGTCTCGCCCGCCGTCCTGGAGGACCGGCTGCGCGCCCGTGCGCCGGTCGGACAGTGCCTGGTCGTCGGCGACAACCGCCCGTTCGTCGCGGCTCTGATCACCCTCGACGTCGAGGCGGTCGCCCACTGGCTCGCCGTCCGCGGGCTCCCCGCGGACACCCCGCTCGCGGACGTCGTCCGCGACCCTCGGATGCGCGCGGATGTCCAGAAGGCCGTGGACCACGCCAACGCCGCGGTCTCCCGGGCCGAGTCCATTCGCGCGTTCGCCCTGGTGGAGGGCGAGTTCACCGAGGACAACGGGCTCCTCACCCCGTCCCTGAAGGTGCGCAGGCACGCGGTGACGACGGCGTACGCGGCCGAGATCGAGGCGCTGTACGGCGGTTGACGCATCCCCGGCCGGACACGGGAACAGCGGGTGCGGCGGGGGATCAGCTCCCGACCGCGCCGTTGCCCGACAGGACCGGGATGTCGTCCAGGACGTGCGAGAGCGGCTCGTCGCCCTTGGCCGGCTGGCCGACACAGGGCTTGTTCAGCGAGCCCTGGACCAGCGAGAGCTGGGGGCTCATGTCACCGAACGTGGTCCGCATGGTCGCTCCGATTCACCCCGATGGACCAGTTGAACGGCGTGGCGGATAAACCCTCAGGCCATGGGTCAGGTGAATTCTGAAAGGTCCGCGATCCGTTCGAGTGGCGACGTGCAACCAATCCCGCCGGGTTCGGTTGAGGTAGCAGCAGGAATCGCTTCACCAGCAGAAAAGGAACCCGGAGAAATATTCAAGAAGGCATTGGCCGTGGCAGCGGTCGCGGCTTCCGTCGTCGGCGTCTCGGCGGCGGCCGCCCCGCAGACGCCGGCCATCGGCAACGACGGCGGCGTCACCACGGTGTTCTCGTCGTATATATGAATTCCATTTCTGGCGTTGACATTGCCGCTCCGGGTGAAACGCTTCTTCTTCGGAAGGAGCGTTTCTCCTGTTGTGTGGCCTCCGTGTCCATTCCTGGTGGGGCGATTCGAGTGAATTCCCCTTGGGTGTGCGTTTCGCAGTTTCTTCGGAGGCCCGTCCCTCGTTCACAGCCTGCCGGTCATGATGCGAGCCGCCCAAGTGGGCTCGCTCGGTTCCGGCCGGCAAAGGGGCTTGACCGCACAGAAGGGAAGCCGTGTGAAGCTCAGGAAGAGCACTTTCGTCGTCGGCGCGATCATGGCCCTGGGCATGGCTGCCCCGGCCTTCGCGGACTCGGGTGCCGAGGGTTTCGCCGCCAATTCTCCCGGTGTCCTCTCGGGCAACGTGATCCAGGTCCCGATCCACATCCCCGTCAACGTGTGCGGCAACTCGATCAACGTGATCGCCCTGCTGAACCCGACGATCGGCAACGTCTGCGCCAACCACTGACGTATTGGCACTTCAGCCGCCTCCGGCCGTGCCACGGCCGGCCTTGGACCGCCTCGCGGACCCCAGGGTCGGCTTCCTCACTTCTCCCAGCAGGAAGACAACAAGAGTGCGACAGAACCTGAGTAGGGGAGTGGTCCTGGCCGCGGCTGCGACAGGCATCATGTCCCTGTACGCCAGTCCGGCCTTCGCGGACTCCAGCACGACCGCGACCGCTTCGGACTCACCCGGCGTGGCGTCGGGAAACAACGTCCAGGTTCCGGTGAACGTGCCGCTGAACATCTGCGGCAACACGGTCGACGCCGTCGCCGCCCTCAACCCGGCGTTCGGCAACTCCTGTGCCAATGGCCCGGTTGCGCAGGGCAGGCACGCGGCGCCGCACCACCCCGTCCAGCATGACGCCGGCTCCGCGCACCGCCTGGGACGCGGCACTGTTCACGGCGGCACCGACCACGCGCGCGGCCACGGCGGCCACCCCGCAGGTCACGGTGCCGAGCACAACGGCGGTCACGCCGGTCAGCCGGCCGGTCTCGGCGGTGAGCGCGGTGGACAGAGCGGCCTCGGCAGTGAGCTCGGTGGGCTCGGTGATCTGGGCGGCTACGTCGGTGAGCTCGGTGGCTACGGCGATTCGGGGTACGGCGACGTCCGGCAGGGTCACTCCGGCTACGGCGATTCGGGGTACGGGGACGTCCGGCAGGTTCACTCCGATCACATGAGCCCCGGCCACCGTGACTCGGCCGCCCACCACGGCGGTTGGAGCGGCGCCTCGTCGTACGGGTCGACGCACGGCTCGCCCGGTGTCCTGTCGGGCGACCAGGCCGCGCTTCCGGTGGATATCCCGCTCGAGCTCTGCGGCAACACCCTGGACGTGATCGGCCTGCTGAACCCCGTGCTCGGCAACACGTGCGCCCACCACGACGCGCCGCACAGCCACCCGGCGACCCCGCACCACTGCCCGCCCACGCCCCCGCGGACGGTTCCGCAGCCGCCGAAGCACCACACCCCGCCCGTGAAGGTCCACGAGCAGCCCCCCGTCCCGCGTCAGTACACCCCGCCCACGCTGGCGGAGACCGGCAGTGAGGGAATGCTCGCCAACGGCGCGATCAGCGCCGCGCTGCTGGTCGGCGGCGCCCTGCTGTACCGGCGCAGCCGGGCGATGTCCCGCCCGTGACGCCCCGCTCCGGGTGCCGTTCGCGCTCTGGCGCCCGGCACCCGGAGCCGATCCGCGCACCGGTTCGGCACGCGGCCTCGGCCGCCCCGCCCGCCGCGATGGCCGGCCGGAGCCGATCCGCCCGGTAGCTCGCCGGAGTCGGTGCGTTCGCCGCCCGGGCCCGTGCGCAGCCCGCGCCGCACACGGCGCACCAGCGTGTCCGCCGTGAACCCGGCTCCGTGGACGAAGCGTGTGGCCAGGCCGAAGACGGTGGCCGTGGCGGTGATCAGGCCCGCCCCGAAGAGACCCCGCACGAACGAAGCGCGTGGCCAGGCCGAAGACGGTGGCCGTGGCGGTGATCAGGCCCGCCACGAAGAGACCCCGCACGAACGAACCGAATGGCCCGGCCGACCCTGGGGGACCGTCTGGCAGGGCAGTCGGACCCGCGCACAGCTCGTCGTCCAGGAGACCGAGCCGCTCGCGCCGGGCCCTGAGTCCCGTGGCCGCGACGACCGGGATCACGCAGGGCCGGCTCCACTCGGCCACCGGCCGCGGCCCCAGTCGCCGCGCGGCCCGCTCGCCGCGAGGGAGCCCACGTCATCCGACGGGACCAGTCCGGCGGGCCGGAAACCCGGGCGGCCACTTGGCGCAACACCGTGGCCGTGTCCGCGAGGGACGAGTCGGGTGGCGGCAGCGGGTGCGTCTCGCTGACGGAGCGGGATCCACCGACAGGACTTCTCTCGGGACCGGCCGGCATCCAGGGACACGGCGACCGGACCAATCACCCCTGAGAGTGATCGTCAGAACGCGAGACCGGAACACCGGTTGGCTGAATGAACATTCGTATGACTGAGTGTCAGTAATCGGAAAGGAAAATCCGAGGATCAAGAGGGAGAGGAGCGGGCATGGCCCCACAGCAGCAGCGGCCCCGGAGCGGAAAGCTGGCGTTCATCGCGGCCGGCATCGTCACGTCGGTCGCCCTCGCGTCCGGTCCGGTGTACGCCGTGGGCGCCGGGGCGGTGCGGGTGGGCGACCCGCCGGCTCCGACACCCACGGCGGCGAATCCGCCGGTGAACTCCTCGGCCGGCGGCGTCGTTCCGGCCGCGGGCGCCAACCCGGCCGTGAGACCTGCGTCGACGCCCACCGGGCCGCCGACCTCGACCCCCGTCGTACCCGAGAAGCCCCTCGCGGACGGGGTGAGCCCGGCGCGGCCCGCCCGGCCGGGCACCCTCGGGCTTCCGGCGTTCGGCGCCTACCTCGACTACGGGCCCGAGGGTGTCGCCCGTATCGAGCAGCTCAGCCAGTGGCTGGGCGGTACCGAACTGCGGGTCGGGCATACGTATCTGCCCGGCGACCGCTGGAGCAACATCGAGGGCGCGCCCGATTTCCTGGACTCCTGGGCGGACTGGCGGCGCCGCCAGGACGACCGGATGCTCGTCCTGAACGTCCCGATGATGGAGCGGAACGAGGAGGGCCTTTCCGACGACCAGGTCCGCCTGTTGCTGCGCGAGGCCGCGACGGGAGCCTTCGACCACCACTTCCGCGCGCTCGCAGAGCGGCTCGTCGATCTGAAGGTGCCCGACACCGTCATCGTGCTCGGCTGGGAGATGAACGGCACCACGTACACCCATCGCTGCGGGCCCGACCCGGAGTCCTGGAAGACGTACTGGAACAGGATCGTCACCGCCATGCGGTCGGTGCCGGGGCAGAGATTCCGGTTCGATTTCGCGCCGAACCGCGGGCTGGACGCCGTTCCCTGGACCGAGTGCTATCCCGGTGACGGCACGGTCGACATCCTCGGCATGGACGCGTACGACCAGCCGTCGGGACTCTCGTTCGAGGAACAGGTGAAGGAGCCGTACGGGCTTCAGGAGCAGGTGGATTTCGCCAAGGCCCACGGCAAGTCCATTTCGTATCCCGAGTGGGGCCTTTACCGGAACGGCGACAACGCGACGTACATGAAGGACATGCTCGCCTGGATCGACGAGCACAAGCCGGCGTACAACACGCTCACCGACTACTGCCCGCACGGTGTGTGGCAGTGCCAGGACAACCCGCTGGCGGCCCAGGCCTACCGGGCCGCGCTGTCGCACTTCACCGATTCGCTGCCGACCGCTCCGGAACCGACCCCGGCCTCCGAACCGGCGTCGACGCCGACGTCCCCGGCCTCCGAACCGACTCCGCCCCCGACCCCGACCCCGACGCCGACCTCCGAACCGGTTTCGACCCCGACGCCCGAGGCCACCTCCCGGCCCGAGCCGGCCTCGACACCGACGCCCGAGCCGGCCTCCACGCCGAAGCCGACCCCGACGTCGGAACCGACCCCGACATCGGAACCGGTCGCGACCCCGGAGCCGGCCTCGACACCCGAGCCGGTCTCCACTCCGACGCCGACGCCGACTTCGACGTCCAAGCCGAAGCCGACTCCGGTCAAGACGCCGACGTCCAAGCCGAAGCCCAAGCCCAAGCCGACTCCGGTCAAGACGCCGACGTCCGAGCCGAAGCCGACCCCGGTCGAGCCCCAGACGCCCGAGCCGGTCCCGACCCCGGCCAAGACGCCGGTGTCCGAGCCGGTGTCCACCCCGACCCCGACGCCCACGCCGCCCCCGGCACGCGAGCCCGTCCCGGACGCGACACCGGACCGGACCACCTGCTCGTCGCTGGATCTCGGTGACTGGGTGGAGTACTGGATCGGCGGCGAGCTGTGCGTGAACCTCGACCTGCCGTCGGATCAGTGGTGGTCGGGCGACTGGTGGTCGAGCGGCTGGTGACCCCGGGTGGGGGGGGGGGGGGGGCGCCCCCCCCCCCCCCCCGGGCCCCCCCCCCCCCTATAAAAAAATACCCAGCCACCCGAACCCGCAAGATTGTGGTAAGGCGGTTGAGGTTGTAGAAT
>NZ_JBHYXD010000015.1:104470-115161 GCF_042751995.1 Streptomyces sp. NPDC059371
GGGGGGGGGGGGGCGGGGGGGGCCCGCGGCGGGCGGGGCCGGCCCCGCCGCCACCGCGTTCCCTCCAGCTCCGCAGCAACTCCTTGCCCCGCCGGCGCGCGGCGACGTCACCGATGACCGCCGACATCAGCGGCGCCGTACGTCGGCGGGCCAGGAGCAGTCGCTGGTTGAGGACCGGGTCCGGGCGCCAGTGGTGCTTGTACGGTTCGTCGCCGCGCAGCAGGCTCAGCGTCCCGCGGTCACCGCCCTCGGTGTGCCGGGAGCAGGCGTCGAGCAGTATCACCGCCACGTCCGCCTTGCGTTCGCGCAACCCCGGATGGGCGCCGTACAGATAGCCGCCCGCGAGGCGCCGGGACAGCATTGTGAGGTCCACGGCCATCACGGCGCCGTCGAGCCGGAACTCGGTGACGACCGCGTCCCCGGACCGCACCATCGGGCCCACCGAGCGGACCAGGTGCTCGGAGAACCGTTCATGGAGGTGCTCGGGCGTCACCTTCCGGTCCGCCCACTGCAGCCGGTGCAGTTCGAGCAGCCGGCCGAGGGCCGCGTCCACCTCGTCGTGGCCCACCACCCGCCGTTCGACCCCGAGCGCGGTGAGTTTGCGCAGCTTGGCCCGGACGCGCTGAGCCTTGGAGGAGGGGAGACGGCCGATCAGCTCGTCCATCGAGGCGGCCGGAAGTTCCAGACACAGGGAGTCCCCGACCTGGCGGCGCGGTCCGCTCCAGTGCTCGTAGACCCGCTCCACGGCGCCGCCGGGGCGGACCTCGCGGAAGTCGATCAGCGCGGTGCGGGCCGCGGCCGACAGCCCCTCGGCGAGCAGGGCCGCCGCGCGGTCGGCGTGTTCGTCGTCGAGGAGCACGTCCGCGTAGTCAGAGATCGGTCCGCCGAGCGGCACGAGCGCCGACAGCCGGCGGCGGGCCCGCATCAGTGGCGCGACCGCGAGCAGTTCACCGCCCTCGCGCACGACCACAAGACGCAGTCGCCCCGGTGTTCCGTAGGACAGCCACCAGGAGTGCAGCCAGGCGTGGCTCTGGAAGGCGGTGGCGGCGCCGCACCGGTGGTACAGGCGCCCCCAGTCCGCTGCCATGTCGGCGAACTCCCGCTCCTCGGTGATGAGTTCCGCTCGCGCGGTGTCGAGTACACCGGCCTGGAGCGTTGCCGCGCTCACCGCTGGCCGTGCACATCGGCGGCGGTGGCGGGGCTCGGCACCGAGGCCGGACGTGCCGGGTCGGCGGAACGCCGGGGCCGGACCAGCAGCACGAGTCCGCCGAGCAGTCCGCCCGCGCTCGCACCGACCAGGCCCGTCACCGTCGGGGACGGCGATGACGCCGAAACCGGCTTCACCGCGCGGGAGAACGACAGAAGCTGGACGTGGGTGCTCTTCTGGCTCGCGTTGGCGTGCTGGGTCAGCGAGCGGGTGACCGCGTTGGCCATGTCGGCGGCCTGGTCGGGGTGTGTGGAGGTGGCGGAGACCGCGACCATCGGGGCGTCCGGAGAATTCGCCGTCCGCACGCTCGCCTCCAGCGTCTTCACCGGCACACCGGCCCATACCTGCGCGTCCCCGAGCACCGCGAGCTGTGTGGCGACACGGCCGTAGGCCTGGGCGAAGCCGAGTGCGGCCGAGGGATCGCCCTTGTCCGTCGGTACGGCGATGACATAGCTCGTGGCCGTGTAGGACGGGGGCTTCACCACGCCGTACGCGCCGCCGAGCGCGCCGCCGAGCACGGCCGTGGCCGCGAGCAGCGACCACGCCGGCATGGTCCTCGCCCGGGGAGGGGCCGAATCCCAGGGACGGTGGCCCCTGGTGAGGTTTTCGGACATGTGGAACTCACTCCAGTCAGGTGCGCGCGACAGCGGCCGCGTACACGTCCATGAGCTGTGCGGCGCTGCGGGTGATGCAGTAGTGGTGGGCCGCCTCCGGGGCCGAGCGGGGGGCGGGGCCCCGGGCCCGGACGCCGGTCAGCGCCCGGGCGAAGGACTCCGCGCCGCCGCCGACCCGGGTGGCGCCGCGGGCCGCTCCGGGCGGCAGGTCCTCGACGGCCGGGCAGGAGACGTACAGCACCGGAAGTCCGGCCGCCAGGGCCTCCACGACGGCCAGCCCGAACGCCTCCTCGGGGCTGGGCGAGGCGAGGACGTCCATGGCCGCTATCAGTGACGGCAGATCTGCGCCGGGAGAACCGCCGGCGGGGCGCTCCCCGGCGAACAGGACCCGGTCCGTGACCCCGGCGTCGTGCGTCGTGCGCCGCAGCGCGACCTCCTCCGTGCCGCCGCCGACCAGCAACAGCCGGCAGTCGCCGGGCAGTTCGGCCAGCGCGCGGATCAGGACGTCGAACCGCTTGCCGGGCGCGAGCCGGCCGACCCCGCCGACGACGAACGCGTCCTCCGGGAGCCCGAGCCGGCGGCGGGTGCGTTCGCGCAGGTCCGGGTCGAAGCGGAAGCGGGCGATGTCGACGCCGTTCGGCACGATCTCGATGCGCGGTGCGGGCACACCCCAGCGGCGCAGGCGTTCGGCGACCGTGGGCGAGACGGCGACGGTCGACCGGCCGAGCCGCTCGCCGGCCAGATACAGGGCGCGTACGCCGGGACCGAGCGGGCGGCCCTCCATCTGCGAGTCGCCGAGCGAGTGCTCGGTGGCCACCACCGCTCGCACCCCGGCCAGCCGGGCGGCGAGCCTGCCGTACACGCAGGCCCGGTAGAGGTGGGTGTGGACGAGGTCGTAGCGTCCCGTGCGGATCACCTTCACCAGGCGGGGGAGGGCGGCGAGGTCGCGGTTGCCGGACATGCCGAGATGGATCACGCGCACACCGTCGGCGGCGAGCCCGTCGGCGACGGGGCCGGGGTTGGTGAGCGTCACGACGTCGCAGGCGACGGGCAGGTGGCGCAGCAGCA
Organism: Streptomyces sp. NPDC059371; assembly: GCF_042751995.1. Taxonomy (NCBI): domain Bacteria; kingdom Bacillati; phylum Actinomycetota; class Actinomycetes; order Kitasatosporales; family Streptomycetaceae; genus Streptomyces; species Streptomyces sp. NPDC059371. The sequence continues at coordinate 107,360 of NZ_JBHYXD010000015.1, forward strand.
GCCGCAGTTGCTGCTCGGCGCCACCGATCCCGAGGCCGGTGATGATGTGCAGCGCCCTCACCGGCCCGCCTCGACCGGGCGGCGGCGCAGCCGGTGGAGCCGGTGCTTGAGGAACAGGCGTACGGAGGTGTCGTTCTCGCCGATGTGCACACGAGGGAGGGCGTACGGGCCGGTCAGTGAGCCGGGGTCGATCGCGCAGCCGTAGCCGTAGCCGGCGTCGCGGACGGCGTCGACGACCCGGCGGTCGACGGTCCCGTACGGATAGCAGAAGCCGTCGACGTGAGCACCGATCAACTCAGAGAGCACCGCTCTGCTCTCGGCGACCTCGGCGCGCAGCACGGCGTCGTCGGCCTTCGTCAGATCGACATGGGTGAGTCCGTGCGAGCCGACCTCCATGCCCTCGGAGGCGGCGGCGAGTCGGATGCCCTGCTTGCCCAGCAGCGGCTTGCGGGGGCCCAGCGGGTCCCAGGCGTTGTCGCCGTCGAGCCTGCCGGGCAGCACGAACAGGGTGGCGCCGAATCCGTGGCGCCGCAGGAGGGGCAGAGCGGTCTCGACGAAGTCGGCGTACCCGTCGTCGAAGGTCAGGGCCACCAGATCCCGGCCCTCGCCGCGGGCGCGGGCCGCGAGCAGGTCCGCGACGCACACCCCGCGCAGACCGTGCCGACTCAGCCAGTGGAACTGCTGGTCGAGGCGGCCGGGGGAGACCGTGACGTGGTACGGGTCGTCGGAACAGTCCCCGACGGAGTGGTACATCGCCACCCAGGGCGGCGCGTCGAGGGCGTTCGTACCGGTGCGTCTGCTGCTGTCAACGGAAACGGGCACAGGAAACCCTTCGTGTGACGGAACGGAGTGCGGAGGCGAACCCCTCGACCCGGAAGGCCCAGGCCAGCAGGGCGAAGACGACGGTCACGACCGTGCCGCCGACGACGAGTCCGAGCAGCGGGGAATCCACGCCGCTCGCGCACAGGCCACCGGTCACCGCCGCGGTCAGGGCGGCCCGCAACGGTTTGCCGATCTCGGACAGCACCGCGCGGGTGCGGATCGGCACACTGCGCGGACCCATGCCGTACAGCAGCAGCCCGGCGGTGAGGGTGATGCCGGCCGCGTTGGCCGCGGCGATACCGCAGACTCCCCAGGGGCCGACGGCCAGGACCCCGGTCCAGCAGGTCGCGACGATCCCCGCGGTCATCGCGAACAGCGGGTACCAGGTCGGCCGCCCCGAGCAGAAGTACGAGCGCACGAGCGCGCCGACCAGGGTGTGGCCGAGCAGTCCGAGGGCGTACACCCGCATGACCGCCGCGGTGGCCGCCGTGTCCTGGGCGGTGAACGCGCCGCGCTGGAAGAGCAGTTGGATGATCTGCGGGGCGCACGCCACGACTGCCGCCGTGCCGAGGAGCGCCGTGCAGGCGACGAGTGTCAGATCGCGCTCCACCCGGTCGCGGGCCCGCTCGGTGTCGCCCTCGGCGATGGCCTGCGCGACCACCGGGAAGGTGACCGTGCAGAGCATCAGCGAGAGCACCATCGGCATCTGGGCCACTTTCTGGGCGTAGTTCAGATGCGAGATGGCCCCGGCGGGCAGCGAGGAGGCCAGGAAGCGTTCGATGAGGACCTGGGACTGCCGGCACAGCGCGAAGAGCAGCACCGTGCCGACGAGGGTCAGGTCCATCGGGCGGGCCGGCTCACCGTCCAGGGTCGCGGGAGCCGATTCCCCGCGCCGGAGCTGCCGCCACAGCGACGGTGCCTGCGTCACCACCATCAGCCCGCCGCCGACCGCGACACCGAGCGCCGCCGACCGTACGCCGTAGCGCGCGCCGAGGACGAACATCGCCGCGATGATCCCGGTGTTGTACGCGATGTAGATCGCCGCCGGTGCCACGAAGCGGCGGTGCGCCCGCAGGGCCGCGCTGCAGTACCCGGCGAGCCCGAAGGAGAACACACAGGTCGCGGTCAGCCGGGTGCAGTCCACCGCGAGCCGGGGATCGGGCAGACCGGGCGCGAGTGCCTCGACCAGGTACGGCGCCCCCGCGATCAGCAGGGACCCGACGGCCGCGAAGGCGAACGTCAGCCGGGGCAGGGTGGCGGCGACCAGCGCGCGTACGGGATCACCGGCGGCTCCCTGGGCGCGCCGGGTCACGGCCACGCTGAACGCCGGGATCAGGACGAAGGCCAGCCCGTCCTCGATCAGCAGGGTCGCCGCGAACTCCGGCACCGTCCAGGCTACGAGGAAGGCGTCCGTGTCCGAGCCGGCCCCGAACAGATGCGCGAGCGCCTGGTCCCGGCCGAGGCCCAGCAGCGCTCCGGCGATCGAGAGCGCGATGGTGACGAGGGCCGCCCTGGCGAGAAACCGGTTGGACGCGGCCTCGGGCCGGCCCCCACCCTCCCGGGCCCCGGGCACCCGCCCACCACGCGTCCCGGCACCGGCACGCCCCCGCGCACCCGCACCCGTGCCCGTCCCGGTGTCCGGGTTCGCGCCCGCACCCGTACCCGTGCCCGTCCCGAAGTCCGGGTTCGCGCCCGTGCCCGCACCCGTACCCGTGCCCGTCCCGAAGTCCGGGTTCGCGCCCGCGCTCGCACCCGTGCCCGTGCCCGTCCCGAAGTCCGGGTTCGCGCCCGTGCCCGTGCCCGCACCCGTGCCCGCGCCCGCGCCCGCGCCCGTGCCCGCGCCCGCACTCGCACCCGTGCCCGTGCCCGCGCCCGCACTCGCACCCGTGCCTGCACCCGTGCCCGCACTCGCACCCGTGCCCGTGCCCGTCCCGAAGTCCGGGTTCGTGTCCGGGTCTTCGCCCGCCCTGGGCGGTGTCACCGTCATCGCGCCGCGGCCGCTTCCCGTACGGCGGCGGTCGGCGCCGATCCCTCGGTGTCCGGCGTCGCCGACGGATCCATCAGCGCCCACCAGCCGATGACGCCGAAGACGACGGCCGTCAGGACCGTGGAGGGGCCGCCGATGTCCGCGTACACGAAGTCGACCAACTGCCAGACGAGCAGCCCGCACGCGACGAGCCCGCAGTCCGTGCCGGGCGGGGTCCGGCCCGCGGCGAGGCCGGATTCCGCGCCGTCCCGTGCCGCGCGGCGCACGCGGACGAGCCCGCGCAGCGCACCCGCCAGCAGCACGAGCCAGCCGCCCGCCAGGGCGAGCAGTCCGACGAGACCCTGCTCGCTGAGCACGAGGAGATACATGTTGTGCGGCGAGAGCAGCGCCTGTTTGTGAAAGGCGGCCCCCGCGCCCGCGATGTCGCTGCCCGAGGACAGCGCGAGCGAGGCATGACCGTCCCGGTACTCGGGGAAGCCCTTCAGCCCGACGCCCGTCAGCGGGTGCTCGCGCCACATGTCGGTGGCCGCCGCCCACATCGTGTACCGGTCGGTCACCGACTGGTCCGGCGCGTCGGTGACCTGCGTGATGCTGCTGACCCGCTCCTGGAGCATCGCGCTGCCGAAGCCCAGCCCGCCCACCAGGATCACCCCGGCCGCGGCCAGCACCGCGACCGTCCGCACCGCGCGCCGCGGCCCCGCCAGCACGAGCTGCGCGCCGCAGGCCACGGCCGTGGCGATCCACGCGCCCCGGCTGAACGAGAGGGCCAGCGGCGCCAGCAGGGCCAGCGCGCACACCACGGCGACCGCGCGCCGCCGTGCCTCGTCCGATCCCAGGGCCAGCGCCACCGCGCACACCACCCCGAACGCGACCACCGTCGCCATGCCCATCACGTCGGTCGGCCCGAACGTGCCGACGGCCCGGACGTTCTCGCCCTGGTACGAGGCGCCGGTCCCGGTGACGTACTGCCGTACCCCGACCGCCCCCTGCCACAGCGCCAGCGCGACGAACGACCAGGCCAGCAGCCTGAGGTCGCGCCGGTCGCGTACGAGCAGCAGGACCGCGGCCGGCACCAGCACGAAGATCTGCAGATACCGGGTGAGGCCGGTGATCCCCGCCCCCGGGTCCGCCGCCCCGGCCGCCGCGAGAGAGACGCCGACCACGGGGAGCCCGAGGACCAGGGCCGCGGTCGCGGACAGGGGGCGCCGCCGGGCCCGTACGAGACGCACCGCGCAGCAGAGCACCACGAGACCGGACATGGCGTCCGCGATGTTCGCGCCGCCCTCGCCGTTCGGCGCGATCGGCAGCCCGAGCAGCGCGATCACCGCGACGACGGGCAGCACGGGCAGCGCCCGCCGCAGGGCCGCGGTCAGGGTGTCCAGGGGAGTGACGGGCAGGGACTGGCTCACCGGCTCAGCTCCCCGTCGGGCGCACCAGCGCCGCGGCCGTGCGCAGCAGGATGCAGATGTCCTGCCACATCGACCAGTTGTCGATGTACGCGTTGTCGAAGCGGCACCGGTCCTCGATCGAGGTGTCGCCGCGCAGCCCGTGCACCTGGGCGAGTCCGGTGATGCCGGTCTGCATCCGGTGACGGGCCGCGTATCCGGGGTAGGTCTGGCTGAACTTGGTCACGAAGTAGGGCCGTTCGGGGCGCGGGCCGACCAGGCTCATGTCGCCCCGGAGGACGTTCAGGAGCTGGAGCAGCTCATCCAGCGAGGTGCGCCGCAGGAACTGGCAGAAGCGGCTCATCTCCTGCTCGCCCGCCACACTCCAGCGGGTCGCGGCCTCGTGCGCGTCGACCGGGCGGTGGGTGCGGAACTTCAGCAGCGTGAACGGCCGTCCGTCCTTGCCGATGCGCTCCTGCCGGAACACCACACCGGGCCCGTCGGTCAGCCGCAGGAAGGCCGCGAACACCAGCAGCAGCGGACTGACCAGCAGCAGCAGCGTGCCGGAGACGGCGACATCGAGGAACCGCTTCCCGAAACCGGCGCGCCGCCCGCCGACCGACAGGGGGCGGCAGGCGAAGCCGGCGAGCGTGTGCCCACCCGCGCGGTCGTACGACGGTGAGTCCGGGTCGACCTCCCACAGCGCGCAGCCCGCGAGGGCCAGCGCCCGCAGCATCGGCCCGCGCCGGCTCGGCGGCTCCACCACCAGCACGGCGCGCACGCTGTTCTGGATGAGCGCACGCTGCACCTCCTCGCCGGCGGTGAGCACCGGCAGGACGTCGAGGCCGGTCGGCCGGTCGGCGACGACACCGACCGGCCGCACCCCGCAGTTCGGGTGGCGCAGGAAGGCCGCGGCCACCCGCTGGGCCGTCCCGGCGGGACCGATCACCAGGGCGGCGGCGGGGTGCCGCGCGAGCGCACGGCGGCGCCGCCAGTGCACCGCGCCGCGGCCGGCCAGGCTGATCACCGCCTGCGCGGCGCACCCCAGCACCAGCGTCCGGACCGACAGCGCCTCGTCCGGGACGACCGCGGCGAGGACGGCGGCCAGGGCGCACCAGGTGACCACGATCCGCGCGCAGACGGCGGGCAGTTCGTCGAGCAGGGCGGGCACTGGCGCCGGCCGGTACAGGGACCCTCGCGCGTTCAGTGACATCACGCCGAGCAGCAGAGCGACGACGGCCGGCGGGTGTTGCTGGATCTCCGCCAGGGTCTGTCCGGCCGTCAGCGCCGCGACGGCGTCCACGGCGGCCAGCGGCGGCCAGGAGACACGTCTGACGGTACGCCGCTGTCCGGCCGGGAACCTGAGACCGCCGCCGGTCTTGCGCGACGGCATGACCGAGAGGGATGAGAATCCGTACTCCCGCGGCTGTCCGCCGGGGGAGGGAACGGTGCTTTCCGCAGTCACGAGTGGATGGACTCCCTGCACTCGGTGTGGTCCGCGCACATGACGCCCCCGGCGTGCTGCGGCTGTCGCCCGGTCAGTAGTTCGCGGTACACCCCCGCGACCGCGTCGGCCGTGAGGCGAACGTCGTGCGTGGTCAGTACGTGGTGGCGTCCCTGCCGGCCGAGCGACGCGCGCAGCGGGGCATCGGCCAGCAGCGCGGCGATCGCCTCGGCCAGCGCCGCCGGTTCCGGCGAGGCCACCAGGCAGCGGGTGTCGTGTCCCGGCGGCAGGCTCTCGCGGGCGCCGTCCACGTCCGTCATGACGACCGGGCGCCCGCAGGCCATGGCCTCCAGCGGGGCCAGCGCCATGCCTTCCCAGCGGGACGGCAGCACGACCAGGTCGGCGGCCTGATACCAGGGCACCGCGTCGGCGGCGGCCCCGGCGAACAGCACGTCACGCGGTGCCCCGGCGCGCAGCCGTGCCGCGTCCGGCCCGTCACCGACGAGCACGAGACGCGCCGTGGGCACCCGCCGCAGCACCGCCGGCCAGGAGTCGAGCAGGATGTCCTGCCCCTTCTGCCGGCACAGCCGTCCCACGCACACCACCAGCGGAGCCGCCGGCCCGACCCCCGTGAGCAGCGGCATCCCGGCTCGTACGACGTCGGCGGCGGCTGGGCGGAAACGCTCGGGGTCGACGCCGTTGGGGATCACCCTCCAGGGGGCGCGCACTCCGGCTCGTACGCCGGTCGCGCGCTCCGCCTCGCTGACGCAGACCACCCGGGACGCCCAGCGGGCACCCCAACGCTCCCAGCGCAGCGCGAGCGCCGCGGCGGCACCGTCGACGGCCTCGAACGACCAGGCGTGCGGCTGGAACACCGTCGGCACCCGGCCGCGCAGCGCGAGCCGGGCCGCCAGTCCCGCCTTCGCACTGTGCGCGTGGACCACGTCGGGCCGCACCCGCGCCAGCACCCGGCCGAGCCGGCGTACCTCCTGGGCGAGCTGCGGTCCCGGCGCCCGCGTCGCGTGCCAGGGGCGTACGTCCGCGCCGAGCGCACGCACCTCCCGGGCGAAGGCGTTGCCGTCCGGGCAGGCGACGGTCACCCGCGTTCCGGCGGCGAGCTGGGCGCCGACGAGGTCGGCGACCACACGGGCGACGCCGCCTTCGACCGGCTGCGTGACATGAAGGACCCGCGGCGGAGGGTCTGTTGGCAGATGCATGCGCGGTTCCTTGCTCACGGGCGGCGCGCCGGGGCGCGCGTCACTGCTTCGCGTCGACGGCGGCGAACAGTGCCCCGACCCAGGCCGCGTCCCGCTGCGAAACGATCCGGAAGGCCGACTGGTCACCCCCGCCGTAGATCTCCTTGCCGAGATGGCGGAGGTCCGGGTCGTGGGGCAGGACGGACTCCGCGATCGCACGGCGCAGCGGCAGGCCCGGGGAAGTTCGCATGACCGGCGGTGCCCTTTCGGGGAAAAGGTTCTGGACCAGCGGACGGACGTAAATCCGAGAATCAGATGAATCAGGCATGTGCGCTTCGGCTCCCCGCGAGCTGCCGGCGCCCCTCGACGCCCGCTTCCGGACGTCCTCGGAGAGCCCGACTTTAGCCGGTGTCCCCATTTATCAGTGAAAGCCACGATGTGTGTCGGATTGGTCAAGCGCGACCGCCCGGGACATCACCCCTTTGGAGGCACAACCCGCGTGAGCGCCGCGCGTTGAATCCAGAGCCGGGCACCCCGCCCGGATGTCGAGTCGATTTTCAAGGAGCACTTCTCCATGTCGCGTATCGCGAAGGGCCTGGCCCTGACCTCCGTCGCCGCCGCCGCCGTGGCCGGCACCGCCGGCATCGCCGCCGCCGACAGCGGCGCGCACGGCGCGGCCGCCCACTCCCCGGGCGTCCTGTCGGGCAACGTCCTGCAGGTTCCCGTTCACATTCCGGTCAACGTCTGCGGCAACACCGTCAACGTCATCGGTCTCCTGAACCCCGCGGCCGGGAACGTCTGCGTCAACGACTGACGTCATCGAGGACCTTCCTGGCCGGGGGGGCCGCCCGCACCGCCGGGGGGGCGGGCGGCGCCGCCGCCCCCGCGGGCGGGGGGGGCGTTAATCCCACCCCCGGGGCTGCTCCGCCTCCCGCCGGCCGAGCACCGCGCACGAGCTATGAGACCCC
>NZ_JBHYXD010000015.1:115171-119086 GCF_042751995.1 Streptomyces sp. NPDC059371
GACCGCCCCCCCCCCCCCCCGCGCGGGCGCCAGTCCCCCACCCCCCCCCCCCCCCCCCCCCCCCCGCGCCCGCCCCCCCCCCCCCCCCGCGGGGCCCCCCCCCCGGTCCGCGTCGCGGCCCGCAGTGGCGGTACGGGAATTTTCCGCACGCGGGGTTTCCGTCGCGTTCGGGGCTCGTTAGGCAGCGAAAGAGGAATTCCCACCGGCGGCATCCGTCGCCGAGGAAAGGAACACGATGAAGTCTCTCAAGGCCGCCGCCGTAGTCGCCGGGTCCCTCGTCGTCGCCGGTGCCGCCGCGCCCGCGTTCGCCGCCGGAGCCTCCGGCGTCACGCCCTCCAGCCTCAACGGCGCCCTGGAGACCGTCACCAGCCAGCGTTCGCTCAACGCGCAGGACGTTCTTCCCCTGCAGCACCAGTCGAACGCGCTCGACACCGAGAGCAAGGACTCCGTGCTGAGCGGCGTGAACGGCGCGACGAAGACGGTGAACTCGGCCGCCGCCCCCGCGCAGCTCCTCGGCGGGCGTCCCCTCCAGGGTTAGTCGTATCCGTCGTCCGCATCCCTTGCGAGCGTGTCCTCCGCAATGTCCGCGGGCATTTACCTAGGCTCTGGAGAGAATCTCCATGAAGGGGCTCACAATGAACACTGCCAAGAAGGCCGCTCTTATTTTCGCCGCCGCCGGAATGGCCGCGGGTGCCGCCGCGGGCAGCGCCGCCGCGGACTCCGGAGCCAAGGGTGCCGCGGTCAATTCTCCGGGCGTCCTGTCGGGCAACGTCGTGCAGGTTCCCGTACATATTCCGGTCAATGTCTGCGGCAACACCGTCAACGCCATCGCTCTGTTGAACCCGGCTTTCGGAAACACCTGCTACAACCACTGACACCGCATGGCCGATGTGCCGAGAAGGGCCGATTTTCCCACGCGGAATCGGTCCTTCGCGCTGTTCGAGCCGCGTACCTCGTTCGTGTGGTCACGCCCCCGGAAATCCCCCGGGAGGGTGATTTCCGGGCGGAACCCGAACGGGCGCATCGATAGGGTTCCGCGGTGACCTCAACCTCAAGCGAAATGAGCCCTCTTCGGGCCGCCGATCTCGGCACGCTCGCCGTCATGGCATTCAGCGGGGAAGCCCCCGACGGCGACATGCCTTATCTCCTCGCCTACTCGCTGGGAGACGGCGACAGGGGTCCCGAAGGATCCGCGGCGGCCATCCGGCAGCTCCTGATCGACAACGGACTGCCCGTGGGCGACACGCTCATCGACGGATCCCAGGTGCCGGGCCTGCCCCTCACCCTGCTCGTCGAGGCCGGCCAGGCCGTCGTCAGCATGCCGCACCTCAACGCCCAGTGCGTCGCGCCGCCGGAGTGGCTCGCGGCGGTCGGGGAACGCGGCTACGCCTACTTCCTGTTCGCCACCCGCGCCTGGCCCGTGGCCCGGCCCGGTCACCCCGTGGCGCCCGAGGACCTGACGGCCTTCGCGGGCGACGAGGGGACCCTGCTCAGCGCGTCCCACGTGCTGCTGCCCGCGCGCAGGCTGCGCGGCTGATGACGGCGTCCGCGGGGCGGGGGACGGACGGCGGAGGCGATGGCGCGCGCGGGCACACCGCCGGCAGCGGCCGTGCCCTCGCCGTGCTGCTGGTGATCACCGGGGCGGCCGGTCTCCTCGCCGCGTGGGTCATCACGATCGACAAGTTCAAACTGCTGGAGAACCCGAACTTCGTCCCGGGGTGCAGCCTGAACCCGGTGGTGTCCTGCGGCAGCGTCATGAAGAGCGAGCAGGCGTCGGCCTTCGGGTTCCCCAACCCGATGCTGGGCCTGGTGACGTACAGCGTGGTGATCTGTGTCGGCGTCAGTCTGCTGACCGGTGCGGGATTCCCGCGGTGGTATTGGCTGACCTTCAACGCGGGCACGTTGTTCGGCGTCGGATTCGTGAGCTGGCTCCAGTTCCAGTCCTTCTACCGGATCAACGCGCTGTGCCTGTGGTGCTGTCTGGCCTGGGTCGCCACGATCATCATGTTCTGGTACATCACGTCCTTCAATGTGCGGAACGAATTCCTGCCCGCCCCGGAATGGCTGAAGGTATTCCTCGCGGAGTTCACCTGGGTTCTCCCGGCGCTGCACATCGGCGTCATCGGAATGCTGATCCTCACCCGCTGGTGGGATTTCTGGACGAGCTGAATCTCCCTATCGGACGACTTATGGGTCCGTCGGGGGAATCGTGAGCTGATGACGTCCCGGAATCGTTACGTGGTACGGACGCCGATCCGCCGGACCCTGAAAGGGGCCGTGCCTGGCAGGCCTTCGGCCCGCCGCCGGGTCTCCCGAAACCGACCGCTACAGCATGAGTTCGTCGAGGAGAGAAGCATGTTCGCCAGGTGGATGCCGGACAGAGTAGCGAGGCGCGGGTGGGGCGGCCGGGTGCCGGACGCCCCGGCGCGAGGCCGTGGGACGGAGCGCGTGGCGGGCGGACTGGCGCTCACCCGGCGTGGCGCGATGCGGGGACTGCTCGTCTCGGCCGTCGGGGTGGCGCTGGCTCCCGTCGTCGCGGCTTCACGGCCGCCGCGCCGCCGACCCCGGGACCTCTCCTTCGACGAGATGTACCGCGGACGGCACATCCTCGGTACGCGCGGCGGCTCCGACGGCCGGGCCGCGTTCGCCGGCAACGAGTGGCAGGTCACGGTGGACGGCCGTCCGCTGCATCTGATGCGCCGCGCGGACGGCAGCTATCTGAGCATGGTGGACCACTACGAGTCGTATCCGACACCGCTGGCGGCGGTACGCGCGGCCGTGGAGCAACTGGGCCCGGCCGAGCAGCTCAGGCGCATGGAGGGCGGGGCGGGCGGCGCCCGCGGGCGGGCGCTCGGCACACTCAACGGCGGTACGGAGGGGAGCGGCCACCACCATGGTGTACACGCGTAAGAACGTCAGCACCCTCACGAGCACGGAGCGCCGCCGTTTCGTCGCGGCGCTGCTGGAGATCAAACGCCGGGGAGAGTACGACGAGTTCGTCCGCCGGCACATCGACTACTACGTCGCCGACGGCGACGGCGGACTGCGCGCGGCCCACATGGCGCCCTCGTTCCTGCCCTGGCACCGATGCTTCCTTCTGGACCTGGAGCAGGCGCTGCAGCGTGTGGACTCCGGCGTGAGCGTGCCGTACTGGGACTGGACACGGGACCGCACGGCGGCCTCCGCGCCGTGGACCGGGGACCTGCTCGGCGGCGACGGTCGGCGCAGGGACCGGCAGGTCATGACCGGACCCTTCGCCTACGCGCAGGGCAAGTGGACGATCAAGGAGGGCGTGACCGACGGCGCGTTCCTCATGCGTGAGTTCGGCCGCCCGCGCAAGCCGATCCAACTGCCCACACGGGCCGCGCTGAACGCAGCCCTCGCCGACCCCGTCTACGACACGGCGCCCTACGACTCGACGACCAGACGCGGCTTCCGGAACCGGCTGGAGGGGTGGGGGCACGGGACGGGGAACGCCACGTGGGAGAACCACAACCGTGTCCACCGCTGGGTCGGCGGCCACATGCTGGGCGCCGCCTCCGTCAACGACCCCGCCTTCTGGCTGCACCACGCCTTTGTCGACCTCCAGTGGTCCCGCTGGCAGAAGAAGCACGGAGGCGCCCGCTATCTGCCCGAACGTCCCCCGGGGGCCCGCGACGCCCAGTACCGGCGCATCGTCGCCCGCCACGAGAAGATGCCCCCGTGGGGCGTGACCCCGGCCTCGACGGAGGACCACACTCACATCTACCGCTACGTGTAGCGGCGGTTTCCGGAGTGCGTACCGGCATCTACTGGTACACATAGAGACATCTGCCGGGACGCGTGGCCACGCGTCCCGGGAAATGCGCTGGCCCCCGCCGGCGCCGGACCCCCGGGGGCGCAGCCCGGGTCGAAAACAGCGCCTTTTGGCGGTGC
>NZ_JBHYXD010000015.1:119096-137766 GCF_042751995.1 Streptomyces sp. NPDC059371
TACGGCTACACATAGAGACAAGGGCCGGGACGCGTGCCCACGCGGCCCGGGACTGCCGAGGCCCCCGGGGGTGACGTCCCGCCGGGGGCCTCGCGCGTGCTGACTACCGGCTCAGTTGCCGTAGCCGCGGGTCTCGTGGTGCTTCTTCACCTCGTGGTGCTTCTTCTCCGCGTGGTGCTTCTTCTTGCCGTGGTGCTCCTTGTGGTGGCCACCGTCGTTCACGCAGGTGTTGCCGAACGCCGGGTTCAGCAGGCCGACGATGTCGATCGTGTTGCCGCACACATTGACCGGCACGTGGATCGGGGCCTGGATGACGTTGCCCGACAGGACACCGGGCGAGCCGACGGCCCCGCCCTGGGCGCCGGCGTCAGCCATGGCCATGCCGGCGCCGCTGAGGGCCACGGCACCCGTGCCCACGACGACTGCGGCGGCCTTCGCGATGCGAGACATCACGTTCTCCTTAGATTCGACGAGTGCGATGGCTCGGACGCGACCGCACTTCCCCTTCAACGCGTCCGTCCACACCTGGTCACGGGCGTTCCGCCAGGGGATCACTGATCGAACAGAGGCCTGACGGACGGCCGTTCGTCAGGCCCGGGGCGGCCGCACGACGGAGCGGGGACCTGATGGGGAATCAGGCGAGCGGCCGGACCGGGGGACCGGGCAGCGGAACGGGGGCAGCGGACCGGGCGGGTGCGGTCAGCCGAGCCGGCGCAGCGGTGTGCCCGCGAGGAACGCCTGGATGTTCTCGACGGCCGCCCCGTAGTACGTCTCGTAGTTGGAACGCGACACATAGCCGAGGTGCGGGGTGGCCAGCAGGCGGGGCGCCGAGCGCATCGGATGGCCGGCGGGCAGCGGCTCGGTGTCGAACACGTCGACGCCCGCTCCGGCGATACGCCCCGCGCGCAGCGCGGCCAGCAGGGCGTCCTGGTCGACGATCGCCGAGCGCGAGGTGTTGACGAGGTAGGCGGTGGGCTTGAGGAGGGCCAGCTCGGCGGCGCCGACGAGCCCGCGGGTGCGGTCGCCGAGCGCGAGGTGCACGGAGACGAAGTCGCTTTCCGCCAGCAGTTCCTCCTTGGAGGGCGCGAGCTCCACGCCGACCTCCTCGGCCCGCTCCGCGGTGAGGTTCTGGCTCCACGCGCCGACCCGCATGCCGAAGGCGAGCCCCACCTGGGCCACCCGGCCGCCGATCTTGCCCAGCCCGAGCAGGCCGAGCCGCCGGCCGTACAGATCGGCGCCGACGGTGCTCTGCCAGGGACCGCCCTCCCGCAGGGAATTGCTCTCCGGGACGATTCCCCGCGCGAGGCCGAGCAGCAGGGCCCAGGTCAGCTCGACGGGAGGCGTCGAGGAACTCGGCGTGCCGCACACGGTCACCCCGTGCGCCTCGGCGGCGGGGTAGTCGATCACCGTGTTGCGCATCCCCGAGGCGATCAGCAGTCTCAGTCGCGGCAGCCGCGTCAGCAAGGACGCGGGGAAGGGCACGCGTTCGCGCAGCGTGACGACGATGTCGAAGTCCGCCAGCGCGGCGGCCAGCGCGTCCTCGTCGTCGAAGTGCCGGTCGAAGCCGGTGACTTCCACGGTGTCCGCGACGGGCGCCCAGTCGGCGATCCGGGTCGCGACACTCTGATAGTCGTCCAGCACGGCACAGCGAAGACGCATTTCGGGTCCCTTCAGGCTCAGCCGGACCCTACCCGAGCGTTGCGTGGGGGAGCTCGGCGGATCACGACCGAGGGCCGCGGGGGGAAGCCGCGACGGTCACTCCCTCCCCATGGCAGTATCTGGGCACTATGAATGCGTCGCCGGCGGTACGGAGTCTGCGCGCCGCGGTGTTCGCCGTACTGTGCGTGCTGCTGGCCGCCGGGGGGCACGCGCTCGCCACCGGCCAGGCGCCGCCGCTCTACGCGGAAGGCGCGGGACTCCTCGCCGTCTTCGCCGCCGGCTGCGCGCTCGGAGGCCGCGAGCGTTCCCTGTCCGGGATAGGCGGCGCCATGCTCGTCGCCCAGGCCGGACTCCACCTCGGCTTCGAGGCCGCCCGGCCGCGCATGACGATGAGCATGCACGGGATGCACATGGCGCACCCGGCCGCCCACGCCCTGACCCCCCACGCCACGGCCGCGCATGTCGCGGCCGCTCTGCTGGCGACGTGGTGGCTGCGGCGCGGCGAGGCCGCCCTGTGGTCCCTGCTGCGCCGCGCCGTGACGTTCGTACCGGGGCTCGCCGCGTGGTGGAGGTCGAGGACGGGGCCGCCCCCGGCACGGCCGTACGAGGGTGTCACGGGCCGGACACCCGCCGAACCGTGGCCGCTCGGGCGGGCGCTGCTGCGTCACGCCGTCTCGCGCCGGGGACCGCCGGCAGGGCTCGTCCTCACGCCCTGACCACGTTTCCCCTCAGTACGGAGTTCCCCGGATGTCCCCGATCAGCACCACCCTGCGCCGCACCGGCGCCGTCCTCGCCCTCACCACCGCGGGCGTCCTGACCGCCGCGGGCGCCGCCTTCGCGCATGTCACGGTCCACCCCGAGAGCTACGCCAAGGGAGCCACGGACGGCCTCCTGAGCTTCCGCGTCCCCAACGAGGAGGACACCGCCAGCACCACCAAGGTGCAGATCTTCCTGCCCACCGATCACCCGGTCGTGGGTGTCCTGGTCACCCCGCAGGCGGGCTGGACCGCGAAGGCGACGACCGTGAAGCTGAAGAAGCCCGTCAAGACGGACGACGGCACGATCACGGACGCTGTCTCCGAGATCACCTGGACCGGCGGCCGGATCCGCCACGGCGAGTTCCAGGACTTCCAGGTCGCCTTCGGCCAGCTCCCGGACGACGTCGACCAGCTGACCTTCAAGACGCTCCAGACCTACTCGGACGGCAAGGTGGTCCGCTGGATCGAGCAGTCGCAGAAGGGCGAGGAGGAGCCGGAGAGCCCGGCTCCGGTGCTCGCCCTCACCGCCGAGGGCGCGGGAGAGGAGCCCGCCTCGGCCGGGACCGGTGCCTCCGGCTCCGACTCGTCGTCGTCCTCGTCGTCCTCTTCCTCGTCGTCGTCCTCGGGCGCCGAGGAATCGACCGCGAGCGCCAAGAGCAGTGACTCCACCGCACGCGCCCTGGGCACCGCGGGCCTGATCGTCGGAGTTCTCGGTCTGCTCGCGGCCGCGTTCGCCGTCGTACGCGTCCGGAACGCCCGCTCCTAGACCGCCGTTGTCGCCGCCCCGTCAACTCCCGTCGGCGGGGCGGCTGACCTCTGGGGTCGCCCCCGGCGTTGCGCGGCTCGTCCCTGTGGTCGGCCTCGGCGTTTCACGGTTCGACCCCGCGGGACGCCGAGGCCGGATCAGGCCGCCGGCCCGTCAGACCCGCGGCGGTGTCTCCTCGGACCCGCAGTGGTGTCGGCTCAGACCTTGGGCGGTGTCTGCTTCCTGCCGAGGAGCACCATCACGGCACCGCCGATCAAGACGAGGCCGATGGCCGCGCCCGCGATGACCGGAGTCAGTCCGGAGCCGCCGGTCTCGGCGAGGTCGGTGCCCCCGCTGGAGCCTCCCACCGACGCCGGGCTCGGCTCGCTGAGCGTCTGGGTCGAGATGTCGCTCGTAGTGCCCTGGGTCTTGCAGTCCAGCACGCCCTTGAACCGCTTCCCGCCGCCGTCCGTGCCGCCGCTGTCCGTGCCGCCGATCGTGAAGTCGTAGGCCTGGTCCTCCTGCAGCGGGATGATGAGGGTCTCGGATATTCCGGCCGCGACCGTGTGCTCGTCGCCCATCAGCTCGAACGTGAAGGGCGCGTCGCCCTTGTTCGCCACCGTGATGTCCACACCGCCCTTGGCGCAGTTCTTCTGGGCGGACAGGGCGGGTATCGCACCCTTGGCCGCCCAGTTCGCGCTCGCCGTCGCGGAGACGGTGGACTCGCTGGAGCCGGCGAGGATCTGCGTCTGGCTGCGGGTCTCCGAGGTGAAGGCACGGCCGACCGGCACGGTCGTAGAGGCCTGCACGGTGAGCGAGGTGGAACCGTCCGCGCCGTCCTCGGGCACGTCGAAGAAGAGCCGGCTGCCGTCCGTCGCGGAGTTGACCGACCTGCCGTCCTTGTCGACGACCTTCACTCCGGCGGCGGCGATGCCCATGGGCGGGGTCACCGTCACGCTGCCCGCGTTGGTGTGCACCGTGACCGGGCCGAGCCGCTCACCGGGGTGGCCGGACACCGCCGCCGGGGTGAGCGTCAGCGAGGCCTCGGGCTCCGGCAGGTCCCGCGCGTTCTTCTCCAGGTAGTCCGCGAGTTTCTCCGCCTGCGGGTCCGCGGCGTCCACATCGGCGCCGTCCGAGTACCGCCAGATCGCCACCTGGGTGCCGGCCGCCGCGTCCTGCTCTGTGAGACCGGTGACACCGGCCTTCCCGGCCAGCGCCGCCAGGTCGTTCACCTGCGGGTAGGAGTTCTCGAGGATCCAGCGGATCTTGCCCGCGTCCTTGTTGCCGCTCAGTGATGTGCCGTTCCAGGAGGTCTCCTGATACCGGGCGTCCCGCTGGGTCGGGTTGTGGAGGTCGACGCAGTAGGTCTGCAGCATGCCGCCGTTCTCGACGGTCATCTCGAACAGTCCGGCCGAGACCCAGGAGTCCTCGCCGTTCTCGTGAATGACCGCGGAACCGTACGTCTTCAGGTCGCCTATCGTGGCGCTCGCTCCGGCCTGGCTCTGCGGGATCTCGTCAGCGTCGGCCGTGCCGGCCGCGGCGACCGTCCCCGCGGCGGCGAGTCCCCACACCAAGGCCGCGGCGGCGAGACGGGCTGTCCCTCGCCCGCGTGCTGACAACACCGAGAACGCAGAAGACACAGAATTCCCCTTCGCGCAGGACCCTTTGACATGGGGGACGGTCCCGCCAGCAGAATCAGAAGCCCCGAGAGCTGTGTTCGGCATCCTAAGGAAGCGCCGCATCGCTCTTCCTGGTCATGTCGTCCGGCAACCGATCTGACTCGGAATCGTTATCGCGATCACTTCCGTGAGCTGCGCCTATCGACAAATCCACAAGGGCTGTTCGCCATGTATTTGTCGATAAGCCGCAGTTCGGTCAGATCGATCTCTCCGCTGACATCACGTCACCCCGGCTGGTTCCGGACGTGGTTGGGAAGCGCCCTCCGGCAGGGCGTCGGGAACCGATTCCCAACTGGGCTCGGGGCGCTGCGCCGCAGCCGGCTCGCCCTCCTTGGACGGACGCCGGAAGGCCGAGGTACCCCGTGAGAGGTCGTGGCCGATCGCCACCGCGTCGATGTCCGCCGACGTCCAGCTCTGCCCGTCGCGCGTCTCGGTGCGCACCTTCAGCCTGCCCTGCACGATGACCGGATCGCCCACCGAGACCGAGGCCCCCACGTTCGTCGCGAGCGCGCGATTGGCCCACACCGTGAAGAAGTTGGTGTGCCCGTCCGTCCACCCGTTCTTCTCGCGGTCCCAGTACCGCGAGGTCACCGCCAGCCGGAACCGCGCCGACGCGCCGTTCGCCAGGTCCCGGTACACGGGCCGTGTCGCCACGTTGCCCACCGCGCACACCATCGTCTCGTTCATCGTGAATCCCTCCCGTACGGATGCGTCTGCCGCGGGGACCGCATGCGCTGCGGTCGCCGCGAGATCAGACTGCCTCCGCCGGGCCGGGCCCGCTGGGCGCTGTGGGCCGACGGACGGTTGTGGAAATCCGCGTCACCCGACCGGGTCACCCCACTGCGTCACCCCACCGGGTCACCCGACCAGTTCACCGGACCAGTTCACCGGAGTCGGGCGCCCACCGTCGCCGTCCCAGCCGCCACGGTTCCGATGACCCGCCCGTACTGCTCGCGCACCTCGCGGTACCGCAGCAGCTCCGCCGCCACCGGATCCAGTACCCGGGCTCTGCCGCACGCGGCGGCCGCCTCGCGCAACCGTCTCTCCGCCTCCAGGCCGTAGCGCCGGGCCGGCCCACCGGCGGCCATTCTGCTGGCCCACTCCACGGCCGGACCGCCGACGATGCCCGACACCATCAGCAGCACCGGGACCCCGAGGTTCGGGGACATGACCCCGATGATCTGGCCCACCAACCAGAGCCCGCCGATGACCTGGACGATCGTCATCGCGGCCTGCGCCAGCACCGCGACGGGCCACCAGCCCGGCCGCGGCGGCCGTCCGGCCGGTGCCGTCGCGCGCGCCGCCATGTCGTCCAGCGCCTCGGGCAGCCCCTGCGCGCCCCGTACGGCCGCCTCACGCACCGCCTGCGCCCAGGGAGCGGGAAGCCCGTACGCGGCCCGTTCGGCGACCGTCCGTACCGCCTGTTCGACCCGCTGGCGGGCGGTGGCCTCCTCGTCCGCGGGAGCGCGCACGGGCAGCCGCCCGGTCGGGGGTTCGCGCCGCTCCAGATACCAGCGCCACAACCGCAGCCAGGGCGTGCCGCAGGCGCGGTTGGCGTTGCGACGCCAGGACCGCTCGGCGGCCTCGCCGGTCGCCACGGCGCCGACCGCGTCCGCGAGACGGTCCGCGAACTCGTCCCGCGCCTCCTCGCTCAGCCCGACCCGCCGTCCCGTCGCGTAGATGGGGCGCAGCCGTGCCGCGGCCGCGTCGAGATCGGCCGTGATCCGCCGTGCAGCGGCGCCCCGCTCCGCCACGAACTGGCCGAGACACTCGCGCAGTTCGGGGACCCCGGCGCCGGTGAGCGCGGACAGGGACAGGACGGTCGCGCCCGGTTCCCCGTACTCGCCGAGTGCGACGCCGTCCTCGTCCAGCAGCCGCCGCAGATCGTCGAGCACCTGGTCGGCGGCCTCGCCGGGGAGCCGGTCCACCTGGTTGAGGACCACGAAGGTGACCTCCGCGTGCCCGGCGAGCGGCCGCAGATAGCGCTCATGGAGGACGGCGTCCGCGTACTTCTCCGGATCCACCACCCAGATGACGGCGTCGACCAGCCGGAGGACCCGGTCCACCTGCTCGCGGTGCTGGACGGCCGCCGAGTCGTGGTCGGGCAGGTCGACCAGGACCAGGCCGCGGAGCTGTGCCTCCGCCTCCGCGCTCTGCAACGGGCGTCTGCGCAGCCGCCCGGGGATGCCGAGCCGGTCGATGAGGGTGGCCGCGCCGTCGCTCCAGGTGCAGGCGATGGGCGCCGAGGTGGTCGGCCTGCGGACGCCGGTCTCCGAGATCGCCACGCCCGCGAGCGCGTTGAAGAGCTGCGACTTGCCGCTGCCCGTGGCGCCGGCGATGGCGACGACGGTGTGCTCCCCGGAGAGCCTGCGGCGGGCGGCCGCCTCGTCCAGGACCCGGCCCGCCTCGGCGAGCGTTCCGCTGTCGAGGCGGGCGCGGGACAGGCCCACCAGTTCGCGGAGCGCGTCCAGGCGCGAGTGCAACGGCCCGTCGTACGCGAGGGGGGCGGGCACCGCCGGGACGGCGGCCTTGGCCTCCGCCGACGGCGTCTGGTACCGGGCCGCGGCCGCCTCCGTCACGCGCCGCGCGATGAGGCCGTCGTCCCAGACGGGGCCGTCCTCCGCGCGCGTCGGGTCGTCGCCATCCCCACGCGCGTGGGGCTCCGCTCCGGAGGCGTCATGAGAGGCGCCCTGCCCGGTCGTACCGTCGCCCCGCGCGGTCCGTCCGCCGCCGCCCGCCCGGTCGCCCCGCCCGGCTTCCCCGGCGGCCTCTCCGGCGCCTTCCAGGGACCGGGCCCCGGAATGGGCCGCACCGGCCGCACTGTCGTCCTGGCGGTTGTGCTGAGAGCTCCTGGTGGCCCCGGTCGACCTCTCGCGTTCGTCATGGCTGTCGCGGGCGTCGCGGGCGTCGCGGTTGTCACGGTCCGTGCGGCCGGGGTGCTCGTCGCCCGAGGTGCCCGAGGCGCCCGCCCGGGAAGGGGCGTCTTCGCGGGAGGTGGCGTTTTCGCCCACGCCGTCCCCGGACCGGTCCTCTGCGGGACGGCCGTCCTCCGGACGACCGCCTCCGGGGCGCCCGTCCCCAGTGCCTCCGTCTCCGGGCCCTCCGTCTCCGGGCCCTCCGTCTCCGGGACGTCCGTCACCGGGACGGTCGGCTTGATCCGTGTGGTCAGTGACGGCAGTCACCGCGGTCACCTCTCCTTCTGCAGTACGGACAGCGCGGCGATGAGTTCGGCCTGGGGTTCGGGATGGACGTCGAGCGCTTCGAGGGGCGCGAGCCGACGCTCGCGTTCGGTCTGCAGGGCCCTGTCGACGAGGTCGGTGAGCAGCCGGCCGCCCTTGTCGCGCAGCCGCAGCGCGCCGTGGGCCCCGATCCGCTCGGCCAGCCCCTCGCCCGCGCTGCGCGCCCTGCGGCCGCCCAGGAGCGCGGTGGCGACCAGCGCGGCCACCACCGCGGAGTCCGGCGCGACACTCTTGTCGAGGTCGCGCACCTCGTCCTCGGCGTACTCGTCCAGGACGCGCCGCCAGCGCCGTACGGCCAGACCGATCCGGTGCTCCGCGCTCTCCAGCGTCGGATCACGGTCCGTCAGCCCCTGAGCGCCCGAGGCCGGTTCACGGCGCCAGGCGTCGTCCACGCGTTCGTCGGCGGCCGTGACGGAACACAGCAGCAGGGCCGAGAGGCTCTCCACGAGCGCGTCCAGCAGTTCCTCGGCGGTGCAGTCGAGGGGATAGGCGCGCCAGCGCTTGAGGGCGTCCCCGGAGAGCACGGCCCCGGCCTGCAGACGCCCCTTCGCGCGGGCGTGCTCGCTGTCGTACGCCCCGTCGACCGCCGCGGTGAGCCGTGTCGCGGCGGCGTACTGCGCGGCGGTGGCACTGGCCAGTTCCGGCATCCGCGACCTCAGCGAGTCGAGGACACCGTGGGCCGTACGGGCCATGGCCCCGTGACGGGCTCCCGGGTCCTGGACCTGGTGTGTGAGCCACGTACGCAGCGGGGCGACGGCCGTGGCGGGGAGCAGACCGCCGCCCCAGGCGGACTCGGGCAGCTCGGGCACGGTGAAGCGGGGCGCCTCGCCGAGTCCCGCCTTGGTGAGCAGCGCGCCGTACTGCCGGGAGACCTCGGACACCACCTGGTGCGGTACCCGGTCCAGGACCGTGACCAGGGTCGCCTTCTGCTCCTTGGCGGTTCGCAGCAGATGCCAGGGCACGGCGTCCGCGTACCGCGCGGCCGTCGTGACCATCACCCAGATGTCGGCAGCGCAGATCAGTTCGGCGGCCAGCACCCGGTTCTCGGCCACCAGTGAGTCGACGTCGGGCGCGTCGAGGAGGGCGAGGCCGCGGGGGAGCGTGTCGGCGGTCTCGATCCGCAGCACCCGCTCGCCGCGTTCGGTGGCGGGGGGAAGATCGTCGCCGGGCTCCCGATGGGGCATCCACACACGCGTGAGCTGGGGCAGCACACGCATGCCGCTGAACCAGTGGTGGTCCTCCGGATGGCACACCAGTACCGGGGTGCGGGTCGTCGGGCGCAGTACGCCCGCTTCGCTGACCCGGCGCCCCACAAGGGAGTTGACGAGGGTGGACTTGCCGGCACCGGTGGACCCTCCGATGACGGCGAGAAGGGGTGCTTCGGGTTCTCTCAACCGGGGCACCAAATAGTCGTCGAGCTGTGCGAGCAGTTCGTCGCGGTTGGCACGCGCGCGTGGAGCCCCTGCCAGGGGCAGCGGAAAGCGTGCGGCGGCGACACGGTCGCGCAGGGCGGAAAGTGCGTCGAGCAGCTGAGGCCGTACGTCCAAGGTCACCACATGCGAAGAATGCCCAATTTTGGAGTCATTCTGAAGCATATGGGTATGTCTGCGCGCCGACAGGACACACGGGGCGGAAGGGATGACTGGGACGCAGGCATAACGAGTGCACAACACCCGATGCGCGAGACGCCAAAAGCGGTGCACGATTCGTACCCGCCTGCGATTATCAGGACCGCTTCACGCAACCTCCACATCGAGCCACGGAGGCGAAGCGCGAGGGACAGGGAGGCGGGAGCCCTATCCTTGTCCCCGGCAAGGTCACGGATCCGCCCACACCCGGGCACCAGGACACAGGCCGACACACCCGGGCACCAGGACACAGGCCGACACACCCGGCCCCCGTAGCTCAGTGGATAGAGCAGGCGCCTTCTAAGCGCTTGGCCGCAGGTTCGAGTCCTGCCGGGGGCGCCAGTCTCCGCCCTCCCGTTCGGGAGGGCTTTTTGCTGGTCAGGTCATGTTTCACTCGATACGGCGAGACCCCGAACACCTTCCCGATGATCAAGGGATGGGTCCGGGGTCGTACGGCTGTCACCGGGTTTTCGCGGGTGGCCCTGTCGAATACGTGTCGAAGTTTTCGGCGAGGAGCCTCAGTCCGTGTCGGGTGGCTCGGGAAGATCTCCCGCGGCTTCGAGGCGCCTTTTCAAGTCAGGGAGCTGTCCCTCGACGCATCGCGCGTAGGTCGCCAGGAGCACCGGGACGCTGTTGCCGGCCCAGTCCGCCACCTGGGCGGGTGGAATCCCGTCGTTGAGCCATTTGGTCAGGCGGGTGTGTCGGTTGTCGTAGACCCGCCTTCCCGTGGGCGAGTCGAAGACGTGCGGGGGCAGGACGGCCTTGCGTGCGCTGCGCCAGGCCCGCCGGATGACGGAACCGGCGAGGATGCCGCCCGTCTCCCCCTGGAACAGCAGATCCCCGGGCTTAAGCCGTTCGTCCTCGATGTGCTGCCGAAGAACGCGCGTCAGGGCGGGATGCCCAGGCGCGGTGCGGGTCTCGCCCTCGGCACGCCCCTTGAGATCGCGCTCCTCGTGGATCGCGCCGGTGTCGGTCCACTGCTTGCCGATCTCCGGGGTCGCCGTATGGATCAGCAGCTCGCACCACTGGTCAGCGGCATCGACGCCCGGGAGCGTGACGTCCTGTACCCGCATGGCCACCGCTTCCTCCGGCCGCAGACCGCAGTAGTACAGCGTGGCGAAGAACGCGTGCAGCCGCTTTCCCCCACGGGGCCGGCGCCGGATCCAGTCGAGGAGCGCCGCCGCCTGGTCCGCGTTCAGCAGGGACCGTTTGTCCACGGCGTTGCTGGTCTTGGTGACGGCCGTCGAGTCCTTTCCCTTGGGGAGCGGGGTTGGTCCGCAGGACGCGCCGCCGGACCGCGTGCTTCATGGCGACGTTGAGGATCCGGCGGTGCCGCTTCC
This sequence comes from Streptomyces sp. NPDC059371, assembly GCF_042751995.1. Taxonomy (NCBI): domain Bacteria; kingdom Bacillati; phylum Actinomycetota; class Actinomycetes; order Kitasatosporales; family Streptomycetaceae; genus Streptomyces; species Streptomyces sp. NPDC059371. The sequence goes on from NZ_JBHYXD010000015.1 coordinate 130,145, forward strand.
TGGACCAGGCCGCAGCCTGCCTGCCGTCGAGCCGTGTGTCGACGGCGCGCAGGACCGCGTCGACCCTCTCCGTCTCCTCCCAGACCGAGACAGGCAGAGAGTTGCGCTCCACCCATCTGAGGATGGTCACCACGTCCCGCGGGGCGTCCGCACGGCGTGTCGCGTTGAACGCCCATTCGCGTAGCGCGGTCCGTACGGCCACCGGGTCGAACTGAGCCGGCTGGGCCCGCAGCAACGCGATGGTGACCGCCGTCAGGGTCTTGGCGGTGTTCTTACGGCTGTTGCCGCCGAGCTCCGGCCAGCGGGCATCCACGTACTCGACGGCGAACGCGTACCAGCTCATGGCGGCCGACTTGGAACGGTGGGACACCGGCAGCCCGGTGGCGATCACGAAGGTCTCACCCTTGCCCGTCGCCCGGATGAGTTCGGAGCGGAAGCCCTCGGCGAGCGCGACGGTGCCGAACGGCTCACGCCAGGGCTTGCCCGCCACCACCCAGCGCACGGTGTACGTGGTCTTCCGGGCGCCCTTGTACGTGAGGATCTTGTAGATCTTGACGTCGTACGTGGTCTCCATCAGGCGGCGTCCTCACGGTCGTCGAGCCAGTGGTCGAGATCGCTCCGCCGGATCCTGAGGTCGCCGTTCGGGAGCTTGATGCAGCGCGGCGCACGCCTCTTGGCGCGCCAGTCGTAGAAGGTCGAGCGCGACACGCTCAGTTCGTCACAGACCTCGGCGAGCGTGAGCATGTTGCGTGACCGGGTGGCCGTGGTCATGTCGTGCTCCCTTCGCCGAGCAGCGCTTCACGGGCTGTCTCGCGGTTGGCCTGGAGATCGTGCGCGATGGTCGCGGCGAGGGCCGCCTCTCCGGGGGTGTGGCCGTGGCCGGCGTACTGCCAGTCGGTCAGGACGAGGACGTTGTCCGGCTCGCGGTCGTCGAGGCCAAGGGCGGAGGCATCCTGCGCGGCGCGGTAGTCGGCGCGTTCCTGGCGGATGGCGCCGAGGGTGGTGGAGTACGTGCGCGACTTGGACGAGAAGTGCCCGCGGAAGCCGAGCATGTGCGCCCAGGCCCAGAGACGTCGGTCTGGGTATAGGGCGTCCAAGTCACGGCAGGCGGTGATGAGTCGGCGGGTGTGATCGGGCACGCCGTGACGGTCGAGTTCGGCGAGTTCGCCGATGCGGCGGTCCAGGGTCCCGGTGTTCTCCGCGGCCTTGGTGGCGTACTTGGCCACGTACGAGGCGACCGCCTGTTCGGTGATGTCGGTGCCGTCCCCGAAGGCCTTGACCGGCCGGACGTCGAGCTGTCTTCCCCATCGGAACGTCCGGGCGGGCTGGTCACCGGCAGCCGGAACCGAGACGGACGTGTACGAGTGCGCGACGGCGGCACGTACCGAGTCCGTGAGCAGGTCGACGGTGGCCCACGCGGGCGGCGGTGTTCCGGGCCCTTCGGGACCGTCGAGGCGTACGACGGCGTGGAAGTGGAGGGCGCCGCGCTTCTGGAACTCGGCGACCTTGCCGTACGAGACACGCAAGTGATTGGCGAGTTCACGGCGGGGCAGTCCGGCGCGAGCGGCGAGTTCGCGGCGCAGGCGGGTGGTGAAGCGCTGCCAGAGCTGTCCGGCGTGGTTGTTGAAGAGGACAGCGCCCGCGTAGTCGTAGGTCTCCGGATCGAGGGCGGTTCCTAGCTCCGGGGCGTCGGACGCGTGCCGGGCGCCGCACCGGCAGGGGCCGCCGTGGTCGGGCCGATTGTGGACCGGGCCGAACGAGGGGGCCGTGAGGGTGGCGAAGACCCGCGGGTGATCGCGGACGGTGGCGGGGATGTCCCGGCGGTCGTCCCCGGCGAGGCCGGCGCGGATCAGGTTGTAGGTGTCGCCCGCGTACGTCCAGGCGCAGGAGGGGCAGCGGGAGGCGCGGCGGTTGCCGCAGGCGAGGCGCAGGCGTCCGCCGGGTTCGTTCTCGGTGGAGTAGTGGTGCAGGGTCTCGCCGGTGGTCTTGTCCTTGCTGAGAGTCCAGCCGGTCAGGTGGATCGGGTCGGAGCAGCCGCCGGTGCGGCGGATCTGGTCCTCCCAGCGGGTGTAGTCGGAAGCCGAGGCCACCCGAAGGATGTCTCCGAGGGTGATCGGGTCGAGCGGTGGGGCGGACGTGGGCGCCTTCTGTGTCGGGGGTGAGGCCCGGTGGGCCATGCTGGGGGTTCCTTCCGGTTGCGAGATCGATCGGCGGGGACGGCTCCCGGGCGGCGGATGCTTGGCGGTATCGAGGCCGCCCGGGGGCCGGTCAGCGACGCTTGGCTTCGGAGGCGAGCAGGGAGCGCAGGACGACCGCGCAGACAGCGACCGATGCCCCCGTGATGGCGACCGCCAGGAGCAGCGAGACCAGGACGGCGCCGACGACCAGGACCACGGCCGTTCCGCCGCCGACGAGCGCGAGCGCGGTACCGGGGGTGAGCTGGACGACCGGGCGGGACGGCGCGGGGGCGACGGGGACCGGTTGCGGGACCGGGATGCCCGGGGTGATGGTGGTCGGCTGGACGACGGCGGGCGGGGTGATCAGGCCGGTGGGCTGCGGCATGGTCGGGAACTTGGGCCGGAGCATCGGCAGTTCTCCTTCGCGGTGCGCTACTTGACGGCGGTGTCGATGACGGGAGCCAGGACGCTGTCGGCGAGGAGGAATCCGCCGAGGAGGAGCACGGCGATGAGCCACCAGGGCGGGCGGATGAGCTTGACGCCGAGGTAGCCGACGGCGACCAGAGCGAGCCAGAGCGGGACCTGCACGGGGTGTCTCCTCAGCGGACGGTGCAGCGGTGGGTGCGGGCGGCGAGCTGGGCGGCGGTCTGGCTGGAGTAGTCGGCGGACCAGCCGCAGCGGTCGGCGGTGCAGACGGCGGCGTGCGTGGTGCGGCCGTTGCGGTCGCGGTGGGTGCCGATCTGCACCGGGCCGATCCGCATCAGGGAATGGAAGTTGTCGCGTGCGGGCATCGTGGATGCCTCATTCCTGGTCAGGTGAGGTGGGCGGCGATGGCGTCGGCAAGGTGGGACGGGACGCCGAGGCGGGAGCGGAGGGTGTCGGGATCGATCGGGGAGCCGGTGCGGGCGCGGTACTCGTCGGCGACCTTGCGGGCGTGATCGACGAGGACGGCGGGGACCGGGGGCACAGCGGCAGTGATGGCTTCTGGAGCGGGGACCGCAGCAGGCGCGGGCCTGGCTTCCGACAGGGGCTGTTCGACGTCCGGTGCTTCCACAGCGGGGGCCGGCGGAACCGTCTCCGCTTCCGATTCCGGTTCGGCAGCGGACGAGTGGGCGAGCAGGGTCCCGCCGAGGAAGGCGAGCGCGGGCCATCCGGCGATGCCGAGGCGGAGCGGGGCAGGCGGGTCGGCCAGGTCGAGGAATCCGGCGGTGGCGATGTTGGCGCCGAGCGAGGAGCAGGTCGACGCTGACGGGGTAGGCCCATGCCTTCCAACCGTTCTGCCCGGCAGCGGCGGCCAGGTCGTGCAGGTGGGCGAAGGACAGGGCACCGGCGATCACTGCCTGAATCAGGACCGCGTCGACCCGGAGGCCGTGACGGGCGCCCATCAGACGTCGCCCGGATAGGCGGGACCGTCGTCGGGGTCGTAGCCGTCCAGGAATACGCCGGGCGGCGGTTCGGGCAGCGAGGCGGCGAGGGACGGGTTGACGGCGTCCACGAAGTCGAGGTCGGCGCCGGCCGCGTCGGCGTAGAGGGCGAGTTGGCCGAGCAGGAGCACGGTGCGGGCGAAGTCCTCGCAGTTCGGGCACATGACGGGTCTCCCTTCTTTGGGCATGGCGGGGTAGGGACTTGGCGCGAAGGCGGTCGCGCCAACCGTGGGGGTGGGGCGGGGATCAGACGGTGACCGAGGACGCCTTGACCAGCGGCACGGCCTCGGTGGCGGTGCTGGGGAGCGCGGGCCGGAACGGGGCCAGCTCGGGCAGGTCCGGGGTCCGGTCGGCGTGCCGGTTGCAGATGTTCACCGCCTGGCGGAGCGAGGTGTGCGGGGCACGGATGCGGTGCCATCCGCCGGAGGAGTCACCCGCGATGGCGATGCCCCGTGTCTCGGCCGGGATCTGGATCGCAGCGAGGACGGCGTCCGGGGAGATGTCGCCGAAGGCCATGTTGGCCGAGGTCTCGTCGTTGACGCGATGGGCTGTGCGGCCGGTGAGCTGGGCGCGAAGCATGGTGATGCCCTTGCCGAGTTCGGAGCCGAAGCGCTGCCCGCAGATCTCCAGGTAGATGCCGGCCGCGCGGCCGAGCTGGGCGAGGCGGACCATGGCGGTGATGATGCGGTCGCGGCGCTTCTCCTCGTCCTTGCTTGCGTACAGGGCGAGTTCGGCGACCTCGTCGACCAGGACCACGACCGGGACCGGGCGGAGGCCGTCGGGCAGGTCCCAGATGTCGGAGGCGATCTCCGCGTCCGGGACGTCGGAGGTGATCCGCTGCTGGGACCGGATGAGCTGATAGACGTGCCCCATCCGGACCACAAGCGCTTCGAGCACTTCCGCGGCGGTGTCGGGATCGTCGGCCAGCGCCGAGAACCGGCGGGCCAGCGGGAACAGTTCGACCCCCTGCTTGCAGTCGATACCGACGAGGGCGACGTCCATCGGGGCGAGTCCCGCGACCAGGTTGCGCTGGTACACGGACTTGCCGGACTCCGTGGCGCCGAGGGTGAGGGCATGGGGCACGGCCCGGTAGTCGCGGTAGTGCACTGCCCCGTCCTCCCGCAGGGCGACCGGTACCCGCATCGGCCGGCGGTCGGTCTCGGTCGGCATCTGCACTCGCTTGAGCACGTCGTAACCGGTCATCCGCACCTCGACGACGCCGGAGCGCAGCTCACGCGAGGTAACGCCGTACATCGAGAACGAGTGCCGGAGCCGGTCCGAGGCGGCGGCGACGTCGAAGGCGTCCTGCCCGGGGCGGAGTTTGAGTCTCAGGACCAGGCCGGTACGGGTCGGCCGCAGCCGCAAGATGCGCGGCGGACGCGGCTCCGGCATCGGCCGGTTGGCGGCACGGGCCAGCGTCAGCCGCCAGCGCGAGGGCGGGACGGTCAGCCCGCATGCGTCCATGACCGAGCCGTAGCGGACCAGGACCCGTAACACGGCCAGCGTGACCCCGAAGGTCAACCAGTACCAGGCGGGACGCCGCCACCGCAGGAGACCCACGGCAGCGACGACCAGCACCAGAACGACCATGAAGTCGGCCACGATCAGGCCGCCTTGGACCCTGCGGCAGCACCGACGAGCGAGGTGACCGCGACCGCACGGAACGCGATCCCGTGCCGCCTCTGACCGTTGAAGTCGTTCTCCCAGGGCCGGGCGATCAGACCCGTGAGCGCGACCGGCGTGCCCATGGCCAGCTCACCGGAGATGCCCGGCTCCGGCACGGTGATGGACAGGATTTCCACCTCCTCGTTCGCCGCGAACATCACGTCCACGGTCATCAGCCTTGCCCCGGTCTCGGTGTCGGTGGCGATCTCACCGGTACGGCGGTCACGCACCTTGACCTGAGGGGACTTGGCGACCATCACGACCGCACCGGAGGTGTCGACGGGAATCTGACGCACAGAACTCACTCCTCTATAGATGCTGGACTCCGTCACTCATGTATAGGAGTGACAGGAAGAAGAGTGCCCCACTCCTGTACATGAGTCAACCCGCCACGAAGAAGAACTCGTGGCGGGCTGCGGGATGCTGAGTGGGCGTCAGTCCTCGGCGGGGATCCGGTACTCGAAGACGAACTGGTCAGCGGCCATGAGGGTGTCGCACACCTCGACCACGAGACCCGCGGTCGTACGGGCCTCACGGATCAGGTGGACCACCGGTGCACCCGGGCTCAGCGCCAACTCCGAAGCCTCCGCCTTGGAGGCCGGCCGCGCCTGCACCGTCTCGACGAACTCGGCGAACTCATGCCCGTGGTCTTCGAGTCGGGCGTAGATGCCACCGCCGCCGGGATTCTCGGCGAACAGCTCGGGGATGTCCTTCACGACGTCCCAGGGCAGGTAGGACGTGGCGGTCTCGACCGGCGTGCCGTTGCGGAAGTAGAGACGCCGACGGGCCAACACCTGTGTGCCGACGGGGACGCCCATACGTCCGGCGGCATCCTCGGGCGCCTCCAGGGGACCGACGTAGAGGACGCTGACCTTGGCGGTGGCACCGGACTGCGCGGACTCCGCGAGGTAGGCCGCCTGTCCTCCCCGCCGCAGCGAACGCCGGAAGCGATCTGAGGAACGGTGCCGCACCGGAGGCCGGTCCTTCACGATCGAACCCTTGCCGTGCCGGGTCTCGACCAGCCCACTCGCCCGCACCTCGACCATGGCCTTACGAATCGTCCCGCCGGCGACGCCGTAGCGCTCCACCAGCTCCGATTCACTCGGCACCATGTCACCGGGCTTCAGAACCCCCGCCCGGATCTGCCGCACGATCTCGTCCGCGATCTGTACGTACCGAGGCCCGGAACCGACCCCTCCCGCCGCAGTTCCCATAGTCCTTCCCTGCCTCCTATGCTCCTTTACATGAGTCAATCACAGGAAGCGACAGCCTCCCCCCTGCACTCCGTGTCCGTAGCCGGAGTAGTGGTGCGCGAGGACGGCCGCCTCCTGGCGATCCGCCGAGCCGACAACGGCGCCTGGGAGCTCCCGGGCGGCATCCTCGAACTCGACGAGACCCCCGAGGCCGGCGTCGCCCGCGAGGTCCTGGAGGAGACCGGTATCCACGTCGAGGTGGACGAACTCACCGGCGTCTACAAGAACATGACCCGCGGAGTCGTCGCCCTGGTCTTCCGCTGCAAGCCCTCGGGCGGCACCGAACGCACCTCCAGCGAGTCCCTGGCGGTCTCATGGCTCACACCGGACGAGGTCAGCGAGCGCATGTCCGAGGCCTTCGCTGTGAGACTCCTGGACGCCTTGGACGGCAACGGTCCTCACGTACGAAGCCATGACGGTCGGAATCTCATCAGCGAGAACGCGTGACAAACAAGCTGCCGGTCGAGAACGCGGGCGACACGGACGTCTGCCTGTTCATCGAGCCGTACGGCGAGGACTTCTGGATGAAGCCCGGAGACGCCTTCGAGGTCGTGCCCCTGAGCGACAGCAACGTGCAGTTCTCAATAGCCGTCTCCAAGGACCTCTTCACCGTGTGGCTCTACGAGGACGGCGACCCCTACAACGTGCTACTCGACTACGACGTGGTCGGGACCGACGGCAAGAAGCTGGCGTGCGGACACCAAAGACCAACCGACGCCAGCAGCAAGGCGCCGCAGAACTCTGACCTCCCCGACATGACCACCCCAGCGGGGTAAGACTTTCTCTCCTTCATCAAGTGCCCGCGCGAGCGCGGGCTGGCCCCTGGGGCCCGACCCCTCTGCGCCTTCGGCGCCGGGGTCTGGCCCCATGGGCCGCAGCGAGCTACGGCCCATGGGTAGAGACCTGGGTATGGAGTGCCCCGGTCAGAACATTGCCTCCGGCGGGGGCGCTCAGGCTCCGAGATGGCGGGGGCGCCGTTCGCGGGTGCCTGCGAAATGTGGCGTGCGTGGGGTGCTCCCATCCCGTCTGCCGTCGACCCAGGCAGAGCCGAGCAGTCGCGGCCCAGGGCGTCAAGGTCGTTCGTCCGGCAGGGCGCTCCACCT
>NZ_JBHYXD010000016.1:0-39321 GCF_042751995.1 Streptomyces sp. NPDC059371
CCCGGCGGGCCCCCCCCCCCCCGCCCGCCCCCCCGGGGGGCCGGGCCCCTTCACGATGCCGTGCCGGAGGCCTACGCCTCGAACACCTCACGCACAAGCTGCTCCTGCTCCGCCTGGTGCCGCTTCGCGGAACCGACGGCGGGGGAGGAGGAGTGCGGACGCGAGATGCGGCGCAGGCGCTCGGCGCCCGGGACGTCCGCGCCGACCGCCAGGTCCAGGTGGTCGATCAGGTTGAGCGCGATGAACGGCCACGCACCCTGGTTCGCCGGCTCCTCCTGGGCCCACAGGTACTTCTCGGCGTTCGGGTACTTGGCGATCTCCGCCTGGAGCTCGGCACCCGGGAGCGGGTACAGACGCTCGATACGGATGATCGCCGTGTCCGTGGAGCCGCGCTTCTTCCGCTCGGCCTCCAGGTCGTAGTACAGCTTGCCGGCGCAGAAGACGACCTTGCGCACGGCGGACGCCTCGACCGAGTCGTCGCCGATGACCGGGCGGAACTGACCCGTCGTGAACTCCTCCGCCTTCGAGGCCGCCGCCTTGAGGCGCAGCATCGACTTCGGGGTGAAGACCACCAGCGGCTTGTGGTGCGGGTTGTGCACCTGCCACCGCAGGAGGTGGAAGTAGTTCGACGGGAGCGTCGGCTGGGCGACCGTCATGTTGTTCTGGGCGCAGAGCTGGAGGAAGCGCTCGATACGGGCCGAGGAGTGGTCCGGGCCCTGGCCCTCGTAGCCGTGCGGCAGGAGCAGGGTGACGCCGGACGTCTGGCCCCACTTCTGCTCGGCGGCCGAGATGTACTCGTCGACGACCGTCTGCGCGCCGTTGACGAAGTCGCCGAACTGCGCCTCCCACATCACCAGCGCGTCCGGGCGGGCCAGCGAGTAGCCGTACTCGAAGCCCATGACCGCGTACTCGGAGAGCAGCGAGTCGTAGACGTTCAGGCGGGCCTGCTCGTCCGAGAGGTACTGGAGCGGGGTGTAGTCCTCGCCCGTGACCCGGTCGATCAGCACCGCGTGACGCGTGCCGAAGGTGCCGCGGCGCGAGTCCTGGCCGGACAGCCGGACCGGCGTGCCCTCCAGGAGCAGCGAACCGATGGCGAGGGTCTCGCCCATGCCCCAGTCGATCGAGCCGTCCTCGATCATCGCCGCACGGCGCTGGAGCTGCGGGAGCAGCCGCGGGTGCACGGTGACGTTGTCGGGGATGTTGACCTGGGACTCGGCGATGCGCTTCACGATCTCCTGGGAGACCGCGGTGGACACGGCGACCGGGAACTCGGCCTGGACGTCCGGGACGTGAGCCTCGGGCGCCTGGGTGACGGCCTCGCGGACCTCGGTGAAGACCTTCTCCAGCTGGCCCTGGAAGTCCTGCAGCGCCTGCTCGGCCTCTTCGAGGGTGATGTCGCCGCGGCCGATCAGGGACTCGGTGTAGAGCTTGCGCACCGAGCGCTTCTTGTCGATCAGGTCGTACATCAGCGGCTGCGTGAACGCCGGGTTGTCGGACTCGTTGTGTCCGCGGCGGCGGTAGCAGATGAGGTCGATCACGACGTCCTTGTTGAACGCCTGACGGAACTCGAAGGCCAGACGCGCGACACGGACGACGGCCTCGGGGTCGTCACCGTTCACGTGGAAGATCGGCGCCTCGATCATGCGGGCCACGTCGGTGGCGTACATGGAGGAGCGCGACGACTCCGGGGCGGCGGTGAAGCCGACCTGGTTGTTGATGACGATGTGGACCGTGCCGCCCGTGCGGTAGCCGCGGAGCTGCGACATGTTGAGCGTCTCGGCGACCACACCCTGGCCGGCGAAGGCCGCGTCACCGTGCAGGGCGACGGGCAGGACGGTGAAGTCCGTGCCGCCCTTGTTGATGATGTCCTGGCGGGCGCGGACGATGCCCTCGATGATCGGGTCGACCGTCTCCAGGTGGGACGGGTTGGCTGCCAGCGAGACCTTGATCTGCTCGCCGTCCAGGCCCGTGAAGGTGCCGTGGGCGCCCAGGTGGTACTTCACGTCGCCGGAGCCGTGCATCGACTTCGGGTCGAGGTTGCCCTCGAACTCGCGGAAGATCTGCGCGTACGACTTGCCGACGATGTTCGCGAGGACGTTCAGGCGGCCGCGGTGGGCCATGCCGATGACGACCTCGTCCAGGCGGGACTCCGCGGCGCTGTCGATGACGGCGTCGAGGAGCGGGATGACGGACTCGCCGCCCTCCAGGGAGAAGCGCTTCTGGCCGACGTACTTCGTCTGCAGGAAGGTCTCGAACGCCTCGGCGGAGTTCAGCCGGCGCAGGATGCGGAGCTGCTCCTCGCGCTCGGGCTTGGAGTGCGGGCGCTCGATGCGGTCCTGGATCCACTTGCGCTGCTTCGGGTCCTGGATGTGCATGAACTCGATGCCGGTGGTGCGGCAGTACGAGTCGCGCAGCACGCCGAGGATGTCGCGCAGCTTCATCAGGGACTTGCCGGAGAAGCCGCCGACCGCGAACTCGCGCTCCAGGTCCCACAGGGTGAGCCCGTGCTCGGTGATGTCCAGGTCGGGGTGCTTGCGCTGCTTGTACTCCAGCGGGTCGGTGTCGGCCATGACGTGGCCGCGGACCCGGTAGGAGTGGATCAGCTCGAAGACGCGGGCGGCCTTGGTGACGTCGTCGTCGTGGCTTGCGTCGATGTCCTTGAGCCAGCGGACCGGCTCGTAGGGGATCCGCAGCGACTCGAAGATCTCGTCGTAGAAGCCGGTCTCGCCGAGCAGGTAGTTCGCGACGATGCGCAGGAACTCGCCGGAGGCGGCGCCCTGGATGACCCGGTGGTCGTAGGTCGACGTGAGCGTCATGACCTTCGCGATGCCGAGCTTGTTCAGGGTGTCCTGGGAGGTGCCCTGGAACTCCGCCGGGTAATCCATCGAGCCGACGCCCATGATGACCGACTGTCCGGGCATCAGACGCGGGACCGAGTGGACGGTGCCGAGGCCGCCGGGGTTGGTCAGCGAGACCGTGACTCCGGTGAAGTCGTCCATCGTCAGCTTGCCGTCACGGGCGCGGCGGACGATGTCCTCGTAGGCCTGCCAGAACTCGAAGAAGTTCAGCGTCTCGGCCTTCTTGATGCCCGCGACGACGAGCTGGCGGTCGCCGTTGGGCTTCACCAGGTCGATGGCGAGGCCGAAGTTGACGTGCGGAGGCTTGACGAGGGTGGGCTTCCCGTCCTTCTCCACGAAGTGCCAGTTCATCGACGGCATGGCCTTGATGGCCTGCACCATCGCGTAGCCGATGAGGTGGGTGAAGGAGATCTTCCCGCCCCGGGCGCGCTTCAGATGGTTGTTGATGACGATGCGGTTGTCGAAGAGCAGCTTCACCGGGACCGCGCGCACGGACGTGGCCGTGGGCAGCTCCAGGGAGGCGTTCATGTTCTTCGCGACGGCACCGGCGGGACCGCGGAGGGTGACGTACTCGGGCGCCTCGGCGGCCGGAGCTGCCGGAGCGGCCTTCGGCTTCGCGGCGGCCGGAGCGGCAGCGGCGGGAGCCGGCGCGGCGGCAGCGGGCTTCGGAGCCGCGGGAGCGGCGGCCGGAGCGGGCGCGGCCGGGGCCTGGGGAGGAGCCTGACGTGCCGCGGGCGGCACAGGAGCGGCCGGAGCGGCCGTGGTGGTGGTCCCTGCGGCCCCCGCGGCCGCAGTACCCGCCGGAGCCGAGGCGGCGGGCGCCCCCGGCTTGTAATCGGCGAAGAAGTCCCACCAGGCTCGGTCTACCGAATTCGGGTCCTGGAGGTACTGCTGATAGATCTCGTCGACGAGCCACTCGTTGGCACCGAAGGCGGCCGCGGGGTTCTTCCCGGCGGCTTGGTCATCGGTCGAGATACTCGAGTTACTGGGGGACTGTGGCGACACGGCGCTAACCGCCCTCTTCCGCTTCGCAAGGTGATGGACAGCGGGAATAAAGGCTACGCCTCCCTGGCCGGGAAGGTCAGGCCGGGCCCGTCCAACGTCGCGTAAGTCACATCGGAATCCGTGTTTCGCCCATGGAAATGGCGGGAAACAAGCGAGGTTCCGGTTCGGAATGGGTACGTCGACCACGGGTCGCGGCATGCTCCACGCGGCCCTGTGCCTGATCACACGTGTACGCACACGGCGACAGCGGTGGATCTTGCGGCTCCGGTTCGAACTTTACGTCAACTTGGCAGAGAAGGGAGGCCCGGAAGGATGACCTGGATCCGGCAGCCCCGCTGAGATTCGGCCACACCTATGCGTCCGCCGTGCAGATCCACCGCCCAGCGGGCGATCGCGAGCCCCAGTCCCGTACCGCCGTCACTGCCCGGACCGTGCGGCGCGGGCACCCCGCCGCGGTTGAACCGCTCGAAGACGCGGTGCCACTCCGACTTCGGGATGCCGGGCCCCTCGTCCAGGACCTCCAGGGCCAGCGACTCGGGATGGTCGCCCCGCCGGGCCCGTACCGTCACCCGGCCGTGCGGCGGGCTGTGCTTGACCGCGTTGTCGATGAGATTCGCCACGACCTGGTGGATCCGCTCCGGGTCCGCGTGCGCGGTCAGCTCCGGCGGGGACACGTCGAGGTGCAGATGGACGTCCGTGCGGGTGTGGCCGCCGCCGGAGCCCGAGGCGAGGTCCGCGCGCGCGGAGGCGACCATGTTGGCCTCCTTCAGCACCCCGGACAGGTACGGCCACACCTCGAAGCGCCGCCTGCGCAGCGGTACGACGCCGTTGTCCAGCCGCGACAGGTCGAGAAGGGTCTCCACCAGCCGGCCGAGGCGCTCCGTCTGCTTCAGCGCGGTGCGCATCGTCTCGGGATCGGCCTCCGAGACACCGTCCACGACGTTCTCCAGGACGGCGCGCAGAGCCGCGATGGGGGTACGCAGCTCGTGCGAGACGTTCGCCACGAGCTCTTTGCGCTGACGGTCCTGGGCCTCCAGCTCGTCGGCCATGAGGTTGATCGTCTGGGCCAGGTCGCCCAGTTCGTCCCGCCGGTCGTCCCGCACCCGGCGGGTGTAGTCCCCGTGCCAGATCGACCGGGCCACCGCGTTCATCTCGTCCAGCGGCGCGGTGAGCGAGTGCGCCACGAACTGGGTGATCAGCAGTGTGGCGATCATCGAGAAGACCGTGATGAAGCGGAGTTCCGTCTTCGTGTGCACCGCGATCATCGACAGACCGGTGGTGATGAGCACGGAGATGACGACGAGCGCGCCCAGCTTGGTCTTGATCGAGAAGGGCCGCACCTCGCCCCAGCCCGAGCTCCTGCGCTCCGCGGACGCGCGCTCGCCGAGCCCGCGCCCCCGCTCTCCGGGTCCGCTCATCACATCAGCCCCTCACGCGGGACCCGCTCCCGCGGGTCCCGACGATCCTGCGGAGGCCCCGCTCAGGGAGTCGGGGTCTCCAATGCGTAGCCGACGCCGTGCACCGTACGGATCCGCTCGGCACCGATCTTGCGGCGCAGCGCCTTGATGTGACTGTCGACGGTCCGGGTACCGGAGGCGTCCGCCCAGTCCCACACCTCGGCGAGAAGCTGCTCGCGCGAGAGTACGGCACGCGGGGTGTTCGCGAGACAGACCAGCAGGTCGAACTCGGTCGGAGTGAGGTGCACGTCCTCGCTGCGCACCCGCACCCGGCGCTGCGCGTGGTCGATCTCCAGCTCGCCGAGCCGCAGGATGCCGCTGCGCGGGGTGGAGGCCGCGACGACCGCGCGCTCGACCCTGCGGAGCAGGACGTGCACCCGCGCGGCCAGCTCGCGCATCGAGAACGGCTTGGTCATGTAGTCGTCGGCGCCGACTCCGAGCCCGACCAGCATGTCGGTCTCGTCGTCGCGCGCGGTGAGCATCAGCACCGGCACCGGGCGGGCGGCCTGCACGCGTCGGCAGACCTCCAGACCGTCGAAGCCGGGGAGCATGATGTCGAGGATCAGCAGATCGGGCTGCCATGCCTCGGCGGTGTCGACGGCGGCAGGGCCGTCACCCGCGGTTTGCACGAGGAATCCCTCTGCTCGCAGACGGGCCGCGATGGCGTCGACGATCGTGGGGTCGTCCTCGACGACCAAAACCCGGCGCTGAGCGCCCGGAGTCGCCGCCGTGCCGTTCTGGGAGGTGTGTGTCTGCTCCATCGCCCGCCCCTGAAGTGTGCTTTCCGGAATCCGTGGGGTGATCCCATGACTGTGCTTGACGCTTGAATGATCCGCGTCAGGCAAGCAGGGTACGGGCAGTGGGTACGGCTCGGCTATCCAGGCCTCACCGCGAGATGCACCACGTCGGGAACGCCCCGGGCAACGGGGACCACTTCGGTACGGACCCGTCGGAATCCGGCATTCCGCAAGGTTCCTTCAAATTCCGGAGAGGGCTGCGCCGACCACACCGCGAGGACGCCGCCGGGCCTCAACGCCCGTGCGCAGCTTGCCAGTCCGGACGCTCCGTACAGTCCCGCGTTGCCCTCGGTGACCGTCCAGCCCGGTCCGTTGTCGATGTCGAGACACAGGGCGTCGAACGTGTCGGAGATCTCATTGACGTAGTCGACGAGGTCTCTCTCGACGATGTCGGTACGCGGGTCGGCGAGCGCCCGGGCGGAGAGCGCGGCGAGGGGGCCGCCCCGGTGCCAGTCGATGATCGCTCGTTCGCGCTCGACAACGGTGATGCGCCCCCAGCGGTCACCGGCCGCGGCGTGCGCCAGCGAGAAGCCGACGCCGAGGCCGCCGATGAGCACGCTCGGCTCCCGGCGCCCGTCCAGGGCGTCGTACGCCGCGTCCATGAGAAGCCGCTCGGAACGCCCGTCGGAGGTGTCCATCAGGAAGCATCCGTTGGCGATGATCTGCAGCAGGTCGCCGTGCCGCCGCAGCACGACCTCGCCGTACGGGCCCTGGCGGCGGTCGATGACTTCGGGAGTCTCGTACGAGGCGGTCATGGCCGCCATCCTGGCATTTTCACCTGTACGGGTCGCGGGAATCGCGGGGGACGGCTCCCCCGGCCCCGGGGTGACGGCGGGCCGCACGAGGTTGACGCGGCCCCGGGCCGGAGGCCGTCGCGGGCCTCGCCCGAAACCCCGGCCCCGGCCGTGCGGACCCTTTCTTGAGGAGTCGCCGAGAACCGCTTCTTGAGGAGTCGCCGAGAACCGCCGGTCGAGCTTCCGTGTCCGCCGGGCCGGAGCGCGGTGCGTCCCCTTTGAACCGTCTCCCCGCCGTGTCCCGGCGGCGCGCGTCCTGTTCCGGCCGCGTTCCGCGACCCGGCGCGGATTCCGTCCCCGGCTCCGCGCGGCGCGACGACTTCGGTCCGCGTGCCGTCCTCGGCCGACCGCCTTCCAGCGGCTCCGGGGCCTGTGACCACCCCGCGGAGCACCGAGGTGCCGATCGGCGTCGCGACCGGGCCCGCGGTCCGGCGACGGCACCGGCATCGCCTCGCAGCACAGACAGCACAGACAGCACAGACAGCACAGACAGCGCAGGCAGCACGGGCAGCACGGGCAGCGCAGGCAGCACAGACCGCACGGCCCTGAGGCGCGGGCTCCCCGACGAGCCGCGCCTCTCGACCGGGCCGCGCTTCTCGACCGGGCCCCGCTCCGACCGGCTCGCGGGCCTCTTCAGCACCCCGGCGGACCAGAGCGGACAAGAAGAGACCCGTTGAGCCATCGGAGGGAGGGCCGAGGGAGGGCCGAGGGGGCCGGGGGACGGCCGGCTACCGGATGGGCGCCCCGTTCTGGGCGTCGGACGCGGACTGCCATGCCTGCATGCCCGCCAGGGAGGCCTCCTTGGCCTGCCGCCACTTGATGGCCGCCACCTGCGACGGAGGCACATCCATGGCGCGGATCATGCGCCGGCCCGCGGTGAACACGGCGGCGGCCGCGATGACCATGCCCGTGCACGCCACCAGGGCACCGGCCGCGGTCAGCACGGCACCGGCCGTGACGAGCCGGGTGTCGATCTCGAGCTTGTTCTGGGCGAGGTGATGGTTCATGACTCCACGATCCGAGCCGGACGGCCACCCCGCATCCCGGGCACCGTCCGCGACGGCCGGGAGGCCCGGACAGCCGCCCGCGGATCAGCGGTCCGGAGCCGATCGCTCACAGCGAACGCCTCCCGGGGAACATTGCGAGCCCGCCGTGCATTGAGTCGGCATAGCTCAACTTGACTGCCGAAGGGGAGATCATGGCTTCGACGTCCGCATCACTCACTCTGCCCGTGCTGCCGCTCGATGACGAGGTCGTGCTGCCCGGAATGGTGGTGCCGCTGGATCTGAACGACACCGACGTGCGTGCCGCGGTGGAGGCCGCTCAGGCCGCTGCCCGTGCAACGCCCGGAAAGCCTCAGGTACTCCTGGTGCCACGCATCGACGGGACCTACGCGAGCACCGGTGTGCTCGGCACGGTCGAGCAGGTCGGCCGGCTGGCCGACGGCGACCCGGGCGCGCTGATCCGAGGGCGCGGGCGCGTGAGGGTGGGCGCGGGGACCACCGGTCCTGGTGCCGCACTGTGGGTCGAGGGCACCCGGGTCGAGGAGACCGTGCCCGACCCCCTGCCCGGCCGGGTCACCGACCTGGTGAAGGAATACAAGGCCCTGGCGACGAGCTGGCTGCGCAAGCGCGCCGCCTGGCAGGTCGTGGACAGGGTGCAGCAGATCGACGACGTTTCCGCCCTTGCCGACAATTCCGGTTACTCGCCGTTCCTCACCGTGGAGCAGAAGGTCGAACTGCTGGAGACCGCCGACCCGGTGGCCCGGCTCAAGCTCGCCACCGAACACCTCCGCGAGTACCTCGCCGAGCAGGATGTCGCCGAGTCCATCGCCAAGGACGTCCAGGAGGGCGTCGACAAGCAGCAGCGTGAGTTCCTGCTGCGCCGCCAGCTCGAAGCCGTACG
Source organism: Streptomyces sp. NPDC059371 (assembly GCF_042751995.1). NCBI lineage: Bacteria > Bacillati > Actinomycetota > Actinomycetes > Kitasatosporales > Streptomycetaceae > Streptomyces > Streptomyces sp. NPDC059371. The sequence continues at coordinate 8,817 of NZ_JBHYXD010000016.1, forward strand.
CAAGGAGCTGCGCGACCTCAAGGGAGAGGACGGCGAGGACGAGTCCGACGACTACCGCGCCCGTGTCGAGGCCGCCGACCTTCCCGAGAGCGTCCGCGAGGCCGCCCTCAAGGAGGTCGAGAAGCTGGAGCGCTCCAGTGACCAGTCGCCCGAGGGAAGCTGGATCCGGACCTGGCTCGACACCGTCCTGGAACTGCCGTGGAACGAACGGACCGAGGACGCGTACGACATCAGGGGCGCCCAGTCCGTGCTCGACGCCGAGCACGCCGGTCTGGAGGACGTGAAGGAGCGCATCACCGAGTACCTGGCGGTGCGCAAGCGGCGTTCCGAGCGCGGTCTCGGAGTCGTCGGCGGCCGGCGCGGTGGCGCCGTGCTCGCGCTCGTCGGCCCGCCCGGCGTCGGCAAGACCTCGCTCGGCGAGTCCGTCGCGCACGCCATGGGCCGCAAGTTCGTCCGCGTCGCCCTCGGCGGCGTCCGGGACGAGGCCGAGATCCGCGGACACCGCCGTACGTACGTGGGCGCGCTGCCCGGCCGGATCGTCCGCGCGATCAAGGAAGCCGGGTCGATGAACCCGGTGGTCCTGCTCGACGAGATCGACAAGGTCGGCTCCGACTTCCGGGGCGACCCGGCGGCGGCGCTGCTCGAAGTCCTCGACCCGGCGCAGAACCACACCTTCCGCGACCACTACCTGGAGGTCGAACTCGACCTCTCCGACGTCGTGTTCCTCGCCACGGCCAACGTCCTGGAGGCCATCCCGGAGGCCCTGCTCGACCGTATGGAGCTGGTCCGTCTCGACGGCTACACCGAGGACGAGAAGGTCGTCATCGCCCGGGACCACCTGCTGCCGCGTCAGCTCGAGCGGGCGGGTCTGGAGAAGGACGAGGTCGTCCTCGACGAGGGCGCGCTGCGCAAGCTCGCGGGGGAGTACACCCGGGAAGCGGGCGTACGGAACCTGGAGCGGGGCATCGCCCGGCTGCTGCGCAAGGTAGCCGCCCAGCACGAACTGGCCCGCAGGGAGCTGCCGTTCACGGTGACCGACGCCGATCTGCGCGAGCTCATCGGGCGCCCGCACCACGTGCCCGAGTCGGCGCAGGACCCGGCCGAGCGCCGCACGGCGGTGCCCGGTGTCGCCACCGGCCTGGCGGTCACCGGCGCGGGCGGTGACGTCCTCTACGTGGAGGCGTCGCTGGCCGACCCGGAGACGGGCGCGGCCGGTCTGACCCTCACGGGCCAGCTCGGCGACGTGATGAAGGAGTCGGCGCAGATCGCGCTCTCCTTCCTGCGCTCGCACGGCGCGGAGCTCGAACTGCCCGTCGGCGACCTGAAGGACCGGGGCGCGCACATCCACTTCCCGGCGGGCGCGGTCCCGAAGGACGGTCCGAGCGCGGGTGTCACGATGACGACCGCCCTGGCGTCGCTGCTGTCCGGCCGGCCGGTCCGCACGGACGTGGCCATGACCGGTGAGGTCTCGCTGACCGGGCGGGTCCTGCCGATCGGCGGGGTGAAGCAGAAGCTGCTCGCCGCGCACCGGGCGGGTGTCACGACCGTGATCATCCCCAAGCGCAACGAGGCCGATCTGGACGACGTCCCGGCCGAGGTCCTGGAGAAGCTCGACGTCCACACCGTCACGGACGTCCGCCAGGTCCTGGAGCTGGCACTGGCGCCGGCGACGAACGGTGCCGGCGCGGTGCCGGAGGTTCCGGTGGCGGCGTGACGGACGCTGCCGGAAGGGAAGGCCCGGGGTCCCGTGAGGGAGGCCCGGGCCTTCGCCGTGCCATGCGCCATGCGCCATGCGCCATGCGCCATGCGCCATGCGCCGAGCGCCGAGCGCCGAGCGGCAGGCGTCGGGCGCCAAGTTGCCCAGCGCCGGGCGCCTTCGCCGTACGGCGGCGCCTCCGCCGGGTGTGCCGCCGTACGGCAGGTGGTGCGCCTCAGCCGTTGGCCAGTGCCTGCACCCGGTCGAGCGCCCCGTTGAACTTGTCGTGGTCCCCGACCGTCGGTCCGGACGACGTGTACTGCCACATCGTGTAGTAGTCCCAGCCCGCCGGGAGCGTCCCCGGATCGGAGGCGTACCGCGCGATCCACAGAGGGCTGGCGGAGGCGAAGCCGCCGTAGTTGCCGGTGCACTGCGTCCACCAGCTCGCGGCCGTGTAGATCACCGCGTCACGGCCGGTCCTGGCCCTGTACTGGGTGAGGAAGCCGCTGATCCAGCTCACCATCGCGCTCTGGGTCTTGCCGTAGCAGGCGGCCCCGTACGGGTTCCACTCGATGTCGAGCGTGCCCGGCAGCGTCCTGCCGTCGCCCGACCAGCCGCCGCCGTGGTCGACGAAGTAGTTGGCCTGGGTGGCGCCTGTCGTGGTGTCCGGGGTCGCGAAGTGGTACGACCCGCGGATCATGCCGATGTTGTAGGCACCGTTGTACTGCTGGGCGAAGTACGGGTTCGTGTAGTACGTCCCCTCGCTCGCCTTGGTGTAGGCCCATCTGACCCCGCTGTTCCACAGAGTCGACCAGGCGACGTTGCCCTGGTACCCGGCGACGTCGACCCCTTCCGTCTGGGCGGCGTCACCGGTGGTCGGCGTACCGCCCTGACCGTCGTGGGCGATGACTCCCATGCCCATCCGGGCTGTGCCCCGGGCGGGGATGTCGGCGGCGGAGGAGGGGAGGGTGGAGAGGAGGGAGAAGGCGGCGAGCAGGGTTCCGGCCGCGAGCACGCGCAGGCGGCGGGCCGTTCCGGATCTGTGCACGGACATGTGCGTGCCTCCGAAGGGCGAGGGAGCTCCGGAGCCCTGGGGGAGCTCGGCGGAGCTCGGTGGGGGGAAAGCGCGGGCATGCGTGCCCCGGGGGGATCAGGTCGTCCTCGACCTGGGAGTGGCGTGCGCATGCCAGTAAATGTGTCTGATAAAGAAGCTACGCACGTAGACGACGGCGTGGGAAGAGGGGCCGGAGGCTGCCGTTGGTCTACGCCTGCGAAATACTGGCGGAGCTGCGGCAACGGAGAGTTCTGGCAGAAACTTTCAGTATCGGGAAACCGGGTCAGGGGTGCTGACGTGCACGAGGGCGGAAACGACGGCGGACGTCCGGTCGAATCCGGCGTGTCGGGAAATGGTATGGACCGGCCCGCGGCGCATGGGACCGGGGACCGCGAGTTCCTGTCCCTGGAGCGCGAGTTGACCGTGTTCCTGCGCCGCGCCCGCGCCAACCAGGGGGAGATGGCCCGCGAGGTGCATCCGGACCTGGAGTCCGCCGCGTACGGACTCCTCGTCCGTCTGGAGGAGTGCGGCCGTCAGCGCGCCACGGAACTCGCCGCCTACATCGGCGTCGGCAAGGCCACGATGTCCCGGCAGCTCCGCGCCCTGGAGGAGCTGGGCCTGGTCGCGCGCGAACCCGACCCCGCCGACGGCCGCGCCTGGCTCGTCCATCTCACCGACGAGGGCCGCGGCCGTGTCTCCAGTGTCCGCGAGGCCCGCCGGGCCCGCTATGTCCGCCAACTCGCCCACTGGGACCAGAACGAGGTCGCGGAACTCGCCCGGCTGCTGAACCAGCTCAACCGCGGCATGGAGAAGTAGCCCCCGCCCGGCCGGCTGCCGCGGCTCCCCCCACCCCCCCGTAGATCGACTCACCATCCCCCGGCCACTCGCACCCCTTCGGCTGCTCACACCCCTTCGGCCACTCGCACCCTCTCGGCTGCTCACAACCCCTCAGGGCCCCTGGCCACCTGGTTCAGCCCCCAGCTCCACGAACACCACCGTCGCGTCGTCGTGCGCCTTGCCGCGCCGCGACCCCGGCCGCTCCGCCGCGTCCGCGCGCTCCAGACGCCGTACGCGCTCGACGAGCGAGGCGGAGCCCTCCTCACGCACCAGCGCGAACAGCTCGGACCAGTCACCCGCGTGGAACCTCTCCACCCACCGGGTCGCGCCGTCCGTGAGAGCCGTCAGGGCGCGGACCGAGGACCGGGGGAGCGTGCCCGTCACCGCGCGCGAGGCCACCGAGGGATCCGCGGCCGCCGTGAAGAACCCGCCCTCCTTGTTGCGGACGGTGGAGTCGGCGACGGCGTCCGAGCTGAGGGACGCGCGAGGGAGCCGGGAGAGGCGGTCGTCCAGCAGGACGGTGACCCCGCCGGCGGCGGATTCCACCAGCAGGGCCGAGTCCGAGAGGATCAGGTACTCCACCTGCGACGCGGACCACCGGGCGAGGACCACGGTTGCCTGGGGCGTGCGCGGGTGAGAAAGGTCACAGGTGTCGGCGTGCGCGTCGGCCACGCGTCGAATCGCCCGGGACAGGACCTCCGCCAGGGGCAAATCCCCCTGCGAAACGGACAGTTCGGTCAGCGCTCCACCGAGCCGTGCGGAGAACCAGGGGACCGAATGCAGACAGCCGTCGTCACCCCTGGGCGGTGTCACCCCGTCGAGCACGACCAGCGAACCGCCTTGTCCTGAAGCGGGAAGCCCGACCGATGCGAAGTCCTCATTGGGGCGGTCCGGGCCTCCGGGCTCCGACACGAGTTCAGTGCGCATTCCGCCAGTCTGCACGAGCCCTTCACAAGGGCTCCGGAAGAACGCCGGGGAACGCCCGACGTGCGGTTCAGCCGTGCGGGCGCCGGGTTTGGCCTGGAATGATCGACTCCGGCAAGACGTGGCGGCGAATACTGCCAAAGCCCGTCCCCGACGTCCAACCGGCCCGCCGCGCGGGCCGGTCGCGGGCGCCGGGGAGACTTGCCCGCCAACTCCCCTCCGATGTTCACTCCTTCGGGTGGCGGGTCAGATGATGCGGGACCACTGCCCACCGGCACTGGGAGGGTCGGGAGCCGTACCGGGCGTACGCCGCGATTGACGGGACGTCACCCGGGCCCCAAATGGGTACACGAGTCAGGAATGCGAGCACCGGTGCAGAAGACGCGGCCGAGGCGCACAGGCAAGAAGACGGCCTCCAACTCCACAGAGGGTGGCGCCGTCGGCGACGCCACCGACTCCACGGGCCGGGGCAGGACCGCCCACGTACGCAACCGGCTGATCGTGGCCGTGGCGGTCGTCGCGGCCGCCATCGCCGGAGCCGGCGCGCCCATGGTGCTGTCCGCCTCACAGCAACTGAACGACTCCCAGAACCTGGTGACGCTCGCCGAGCGCACCCAGCAGGCGCTGACCCTCGCGCACGCGCTGGCCGACGAGCGCGACGAGGTCACCTCGTACGTCGCCGCCGGCAGGCCCCAGGCCAAGGCCCCCTCCGAGAAGCGCAGCGCCCTGGTCGACCGGCAGGTCGACGAGCTGCGCGCGGACGCGGACGCCCCCGCCGCCCTGCTCAAGGACCTCGACGGCATCGCGACGCTCAGGCGAGCGGCGCTCACCGGCAAGAGCACCGCTCTCGAAGCGCACCAGTCGTACTCCGACGCCATCGCCGAGCTCCACGCCCTCGCCGAGGACCTGGCCGACCGGATGCCGCCCCGCGCGGGCTCCGGCGCGCACTCCCTCGCCGAGCTGGACGCCGCCGTCCAGCAGTCCGCCGCCGCCCGCGGACTGCTCCTGGCGGCCCTCGGCATCCCCCACACCACGCAGAGCGTCTACAACCCGGTCACGGGTCTGACGAGCACCACGAACGTCTCGTCGGCCGCCGACACCAAGCAGCGCGACGCGCTGAGCACCGCCGCACAGCAGGCGCGCCTCCGCTCCGACGCGGCCATCGCGGACTTCCGCGAGACCGCGCCCAAGCAGGCCGTGACGTCGTACGACTCCACGGTCACCGGCCCCGACGTCGGCTCCGCGGAGAAGTACCTGGCGAACCTCACCGGGCAGTCCACGCTCTCCGACTCCACGCTCGGCACCAACACCAAGAAGCTGGACGCGGCCCTGTCCGCCCGCATCGAGCTGATGCGCGGCGCGGAGGCCTCCCTCAACGACCACCGCACCAAGGACCTCGCGAAGCTGCGGGACGACGACGTCACCGCGCTGGAGCTGCGCGTCACCCTCCTCGGCGTCCTGATGCTCGTCGCGGCCGGCATGACGACGGCCATGGCCCGCAGCCTCACCCGGCCGCTCGCCGTCCTGCGGCTCGGCTCGGCCCGGCTCGCCGCCGACCCGGCGTCTCCGGAACCGGTCAAGTTCACCGGCCGCAACGACGAGTTCGCCCAGGTCGTCCGCTCCGTCAACGCGCTGCACCGGCACGTGACCATGCTGCACGAGCGGAACACCACCCTCGAAGGCGACCGCAAGCACCTCATCGGCCAGCGCCAGCAGATGGCCGACGAGCGCGACCGGCTGCGCGGCGAACTCGCCGAGGCGGCGGCCCACCTGGAGCAGGTGCGCGGCACCATCCACAGCACCTTCGTGAACCTCGCGCTGCGCACCCTCGGCCTCGTCGAGCGTCAGCTCGGCGTCATCGAGGGCCTGGAGGAGCGCGAGCAGGACCCGGACCGCCTCTCCACCCTCTTCAAGCTCGACCACTTCGCCACCGTCATGCGGCGGCACAGCGAGAACCTCCTCGTTCTCGCGGGCGCCGAGCACGTCCAGCATCACGCGGGCCCGGTCCCGCTCATCGACATCGCACGGGCCTCGGTCAGCGAGATCGAACGGTACGAACGGGTACGGATCGCCGCGCTGCCCCCGCACGCGCACATCGCCGGGTACGCCGCCGACGACATCAGCCACCTGGTGGCCGAACTCCTGGAGAACGCCACCTCGTTCTCGCCGCCCGACGTACCCGTCGAGGTCTCCGGCTGGCTGCTGGAGAGCGGTGACGTGATGCTCTCCGTGCAGGACGAGGGCATCGGCATGACCGACGACCGGATGAGGCACCTCAACGCCCGCCTCTCCGAGTTCGACCCCGAGGACACGTACGACCAGGAGAGCGGCGAGGGACTCGGCCTCGGCCTGTACGTCGTGGCCCGGCTCGCCCACCGGCACGGCGTACGGGTGAAGCTGCGCGAGCAGAAGCAGGGCGGGGTGGCCGCCGTGGTCGTCCTCCCGAAGACGCTGCTCGCCGCCGCCCCGTCGTCCACCGTCCCCGCCTCCGTCCGGCTGGCCGGCGGCGCCCCCGCGGTGGCCCTGCCCGGAGCGGACGCCGAGGCCAACTCCAACGTGCTGCGCGGCCGTTCGATCCTGCGCGGCTCCGTGACGGCCTCGGCCGACGCCGGGGACCCGCTGATCGCGGCGGCCGAGGCGACCATTCAGGAATCCGCCACCGAACCGGAGACGGTTCCCGGGCCGGCGCCGGCCCCCGAGCCCGGGCCGGCCGCTCGGATCCCGGCGCCCCGCGAGCCCGAGCCGGAGCTCAGCTCCGAGACGACGATGGAGCTGCTGCTCCCGGAGCTGGCCCCGGAGGTCCCCGCTCCGGCCGCGGCCGGGGAACCGACCGGCACGATCGACGCACCCGCCCCGGCCACCTTCGAGGCGCTTGAGGCGCCCGGGACGCCCGGAACCGTCGCCGAGGTACTCACGGACGCTGTCACCGGCACCACCGGCACCACCGGCACCACCGGCACCACCGGCACCACCGGCACCACCGGCACCGCCCACGCCGTCGGCACCACCGGCATGACCGGCGTCGTTCCGCACCCCAGCGGTACGCCCGCGGATCCGGCGGCCGCCGACCCGTACGCCATCGGTCCCGACGACCACGAGCGTGTCTCCGAAGACCACGAGCGTGTTTCCGACGACCACGAGCGTGTCGCCGACGAACACCCCAGGCTCACCGACAAGGGCCTGCCCAAACGCACACCGAAGATCTCCGCCCCCGCCGCCGCCCCGCGGCCCCGCGCGGGCGGCGTTGACGCTGAGGCCCTGCGCCGCAGGCTCGGCGGGTTCCACCGGGGTGCGATCGAAGGCCGTCGCGACGTGGAGGCCGAGATCGCCGACCGGACGGCGGAGACCCCCACGCCCGAGGGACGGACCCCGCCGGCCCCCACACCCGCACACGCGCCCGCAGGATCCGCGCCCACCGGGCACCAGCCCAGCGCACAGGACGTGAAAGCACCTGGGGGCACCGTCGAGGAGGCAAGCAGTTGACCGCGACCAGTACCTTCGGCCTGAGCAGCGAAGCACGTAACCTGCACTGGCTTCTGACCAATCTCGTCGAGGAGGTGCCCGGCCTCCAGTCGGTCGCGGTCGTCTCCTCCGACGGCCTGCTGCTGCTCTCCTCCGACCCCGGCCGCAACGCCGAGGCGAGGACGGCCGACAGCGCCAGGCCGACCGGACCCAAGGGCTCCGCGGCCGACCTCGCCACCATCGTCTCCGGCATCGGCAGCCTCACCCTCGGCGCCGCCAAGCTGATGGACAACGGCGGCGTCAAGCAGACCATGGTCGCGATGGACGAGGGCAGCCTCTTCGTCATGGCGATCAGCGACGGTTCGCTGCTCGGCGTGCACGGCTCCGCGGACTGCGACATGAGCGTGGTGGCGTACCACATGGCGCTCTTCGTCGGCCGGGCCGGACACGTCCTGACCCCCGAGCTGCGCATCGAGCTCCGAAAATCCCTCGAGGCCGACGCCCCCGGGAGCGCCTGATGACCGTGTCGAACGGCGTCAAGAAGCTTCCGGTCCGCGGCGGCGACCGCAAGCCCGCCCGCGTACGCCCCTATTCGCTCACCGGCGGACGGACGCGCTTCGGCCACGTCCTGCTGGTGGAGACGTTCGTGGCCGCGCTGGACGCGCCCGAGGCGCGCAAGGAACTGACCAACGGCTCGCTCACCACCCGGGTCATGCCCGAGATGCGGGCCATTGTCGAACTCTGCCGCCGGATGCGAACGGTGGCCGAGATCGCCGCGCTTCTCAGGATGCCGCTGGGAGTGGTCCGCGTGCTCTTGAGTGATCTGGCGGACCAGGGAAAGATCCGCGTGTACGGAACAGGCCACGGCCCGGGACAGCCCGACCGTGCCCTGCTGGAAAGGGTGCTGAGTGGACTCCGTCGTCTCTGACGCCGAACCTGGCGTCGCTCCCCTCCTCGACGATGAGGAGAATCTGCAGGCCTGGCAGACGGACCGCACGCGCGCGCCGATCGCCACGAAGATCGTGGTGGCCGGCGGCTTCGGCGTCGGCAAGACCACGCTCGTGACGTCCGTCTCGGAGATCACGCCTCTCCAGACGGAGGCGCTGATGACCCGGGCCAGTGAGGAAACCGACGACCTCTCGGGTACGCCGGACAAGCTGACCACCACCGTGGCCATGGACTTCGGGCGCATCACGCTCGACGACGACCTGGTGCTCTACCTCTTCGGCACGCCGGGCCAGCAGCGGTTCTGGTTCATGTGGGACGACCTGGTGCGCGGCGCGATCGGCGCGGTGGTCCTCGCCGACACCCGCCGCCTCTCGGACTGCTTCCCGGCGCTCGACTACTTCGAGAGCTGCGGGCTCCCGTACGTCGTCGCCGTCAACCACTTCGACGGAACGGACGAGTTCGAGCCCGACGATGTGCGCGAGGCCCTCACGGTTCCTCCGCACATACCTGTCATGATCATGGACGCGCGCCGCAAGATCTCGGTCGTCGAGACCCTGCTCGCGCTCGTCGGCCACGCGCTCGAAGTCAGCCCCGAATAGGGACGCCCGACTCCTAGGAGAAGCACCCCGCATGCGGAAGATACTCGTCGTGGGAGCCGGCCAGTCCGGCCTCCAGCTCGCCCTCGGACTCCAGTCGCAGGGGTACGAGGTCACCCTGATGTCGAACCGGACGGCGGACGAGATCCGTTCCGGCCGGGTCATGTCGACGCAGTGCATGTTCGACACGGCGCTCCAGCACGAGCGCGATCTTCAGCTCAACTTCTGGGAGACCCAGGCCCCGAAGATCGAAGGGCTCGGGGTCTCCGTCGCGGTCCCCGGCTCGTTCGACCCGGGTCCCTCGCAGCGCGCCATCGACTGGGTGGGCAAGCTCGACGGCTACGCGCAGTCGGTCGACCAGCGGGTCAAGATGGCCGGCTGGATGGAGACGTTCGCGCAGCGCGGCGGCCAGTTGGTCATCCACGGTGCCGCGGTCTCCGACCTCGACTACTTCTCCCGCGCGTACGACCTGGTGCTGGTCTCGGCGGGCAAGGGCGAACTCGTCTCGATGTTCGGCCGTGACGCCTCCCGCTCCCCGTACACCGAGCCGCAGCGCGCCCTCGCGGTGTCGTACGTGCACGGCCTGGGCCCGCGTCCGGAGCACCCGGACTACGACGCGGTCCGCTGCAACCTGGTCCCCGGCGTCGGCGAGCTCTTCATCATGCCGACCCTCACCACGTCGGGCCGCGCCGACATCCTCTTCTGGGAGGGCATCCCCGGCGGCCCGCTGGACGCCTTCAACGGCGTCAAGGACCCCTCCGAGCACCTCGCCCTGACCCTGGAACTCATGGAGCGGTTCACGCCCTGGGAGTACGCGCGCGCCACCAACGTCGAACTGACCGACGCGGGCGGCACGTTGTCCGGCCGGTACGCCCCCACCGTCCGCAACCCGATCGGCCGTCTCCCCGGTGGCGGACTGGTCCTCGGTGTCGCCGACGTCGTCGTGGCCAACGACCCGATCACCGGACAGGGCTCCAACTCGGCCTCCAAGTGCGCCGCCGCCTACCTCGCCTCGATCGTCGAGCAGGGCGACAAGCCCTTCGACGAGGAGTGGATGCAGGCGACGTTCGACCGCTACTGGGACACCGCGCAGCACGTCACCAAGTGGACCAACGCGATGCTGGGCGTCCCGCCGGAGCACGTGCTCAACCTGATCGGAGCGGCGGGCCAACTCCCGCCCGTGGCCGACCGCTTCGCCAACGGCTTCAACAACCCGGCCGACTTCGAGAACTTCTTCTTCGACCCCGAGAAGACGAACGCCTACCTGGCCTCGGTCGCCGGGGCCTGACACTCCCACAGCCGCCCGCCCCTCAAGCGGGGTGGGGCGGCGACGGACCCACGTATCCCCCCGAGCGGGACCGGCACTACCCCGTCACGGTGGCCGGTCCGGCCGAGGCGAAGCCCTCGTCGGATCCGTCCGCTCCGTCCGTGGCGTGCTCGGGGAGCTCGGGCGGGGTGTACCGCCGCAAGGGTTCCCCGTCCGGGTCCGGGCGTACGGCGCCGAGCAGGGGGTTGGCCGCGATGGGGGACACCTTGATCTTCGCCCCGGGTCGCGGCGCCTGCACCACCATCCCGTCGCCCAGGTACATGGCGACGTGCGTGGCCTCGGGGAAGTAGATCACCAGATCGCCGGGACGCAGCTCGTCCAGCGGGACTCTCGGAAGTTCGGCCCACTGCTCCTGGCTGGTGCGGGGGATGGGCCGGCCGGCCTGCTCCCAGGACTGTGACGTCAGCCCCGAGCAGTCATAGGCCTTCGGGCCCTCCGCACCCCATTCGTACGGCTTCCCGATCTGCTCGACGGCGTAGCGCAGCGCCTCCTCGCCCTCCCGTGTGGGCGGACGCACGCTGCTGAGGGAGCCCGACGCCATGATCTTCTTCTGGGCCGCGTCGGTTCCCGACTTCTCCACCCGGCCCATTTCGGCGAGCTGTTCCGCGGTCAGCGAGGCGAGCAGCCGCTCCACGTCGTCAAGGCGCTCGCGCACCTCGTCCCGTTCCTTCTTCTGCCGTGCGGCGAGGGAGAGCTGTCCGTCCAGTGCCTTGCGGGCCGCCCGCGCGAGCCCGTCGGTCCGCTTCTCGCCGCCCGCGACCCGCCGCACGGTCTGGGCCCGCTCCAGCGACAACTGCCCGATCAGGTGCCCCTGGTCGAGGGCGTGCTGCGGATCCCGGGCGAGCAGCAGGCGTACGTACGGGGAGATCTCGTCGCCCCCCTGGTACTGCTGCCGGGCCAGCCGTCCGGCGGCGATCCGGCTGTCCTCCAGCGACAGGCGGGCCCGGGCGAGGCGGGCGTCGAGCCCGGCGACCTCCGCGCGCTGCTTCTTCAGCTTCTCGGCGGTGCCGTTGTACGTCTCGGTGGCACGTTCGGCGTCCCGGTAGAGCCGCTGAAGGTCCGTCAGCAGCGAGGCGACGGACTGCCGGGCATCGGAACCGGGCTCGGGTGCGGCCATCACGGGTGCGGAGGGGAGCAGGGCCCCGACCGCCACGGCCCCCGTACAGACCAGACGCAGAAGCCTTCCTGACATGACATCACCTCCGGTGCCGGGGTGGCCCGTCCACCACCCGTCTCGCACCGGAAGGATCGGGCCGCCGCACCCCGGGCGCCCGCCGGGAGAGCGCTTCGGCCCAAGAACCTCACTCGTCGGCGTTGCCGCCCGGCGTGGCGCCGCCGGGGCCCCCGCCCTTGTGCATGCCAGGAGACCAGGGCAGCTTGAACCGGCGTCCCGAGGCGTCGCCCTCGGGGTCGTACTCGTACTTCCACCCCTGATGCAGTCCGAGCCGCTTGCTGGTGGCCGCCTGGACGCGCCGGTAGACGACCACGGTGGACGAACCGCCGTCGACGCCGGGCACCGGGACGCGGTACGTCTTCGGCGGGTGCCCGGTGATCCCGAGCAGGACCGGCAGGACGCGCCCGTCCAGCGGGCCGCCGACAAAGGGAGTGTCTTCGCTCTTCACCGGACCAGTGTCACAGCAGGTGGGCCGCATTCTCGACAACGGGCAGCATCCGCCGGACCAGCGCCCCCGCGATGCCGTCGGGGCGCTCCATCACGAGCGCGGCCCGGACCACCGCCGCGGTCTGCGGATCACTCCCCGCGCTCGCCGCCAGCGCCGCCGTGAACTGCTCGACGAGCCAGTCCCGCAGCTCGTCCAGCGGCGGTTCCTTGTCCTCGTCGAGCCAGATCAGCGAGGCGGCCTCCACGGCCGTGATCCACATCCGTACGGTCATCCGCAGCCGGGGCCCGGGATCCTTCACCGCAAGATGATCGAGGATGTGCTCCGCCGCCGCCCGGCGGACTCCGTCGACTATGGCCGTGGTCCGCGAGGTCTCGATGACACTGCCGCCCTGCAGCAGGGCGCTGAATCCCGCGTCGTGCTGATCCACGAACGCGAGGTACCGGTCGAGGGCCCTGGAGAGCCGCTCGGTCAGGGGCCCCTCGGCGGGCTCCGCGAAGCACTGCTCCAGCTCCTCGGCGGCGGACCGCAGGGCGGCCTCGTACAACTGCTGCTTGCCGCCCGGAAAGTACCGGTACACGAGCGGCCGCGACACCCCGGCCGCCTCCGCCACATCGTCCAGCGAAACGTCCTCGGGCACTCGCTGGGCGAACAGGGACAGCGCGGCTTCGAGCAGTTGACTGCGCCGCTCCTCGACACTGAGCCGACGGTAGGCGGGGGTGGAAGCCTGCGAGGTCATGTCGGGCAGCGTAACCGCCCAGCCGTACAGACCCACGTACAGCAGGAAACGACCGAAGGGGACGGCCCGGCCCCCGCACAGCCCGCAGCCGCCCGGGTCTGGACCAGGCCCATGCCGGTGAGCCCCGCGCCCGCAGGCCCCCACCCGCCGCCCGGGGCTCGACCAGGCCCAAGCCGGTGAAGGCCCGCTGCCGCAAGCCCCCCGGCACCACCCACTCGCCCGCAGCCGCCGTACAACGCGAGGGGACGTGCCGGTACATCAAATGCCCGCAGGCCGGACGGATCATCACCCGGGCCCACTTGGAAACGCGGCCGGGATCCGTTCGGATGCGGGCGGATGCACCGGCGCGGCCCCGCCCCCGCGGAAGGCCCGGCGCCCCTCCCCGGGCCCGGGCCCCGCCACGAAGGCGAGTCGAGTCCTGAGCCGCCCGGAATCAGCCGAGACCCGCCCGGAATCGACCGGCCCCCACCCGGAGCACCCCGCGACCCCCGCAGCCCCCGCGACCCCCGCGACCCGTGCGCCCCCCGCGACCTCCGCGACCCGCGCGGCAGGCGCGACCCCGTGACCCGTGCGACCCCCGCGACCCGCGCGGCAGGCGCGACCTCAGGCCAACAGCCCCGACGACTTCCACAACCGCCGCCCGGCCCCCCGCAACACCCCGATCTCGTCCAGGAAGTCGGTCAGCTTCTTGGCCCCGGTCTGCATCACGTCCCGCCGATGCCCACTGGCCTTCACCTGGGCCAGAGCCTCACGCTTGTCGAGCCCGACGTTCGTGTAGACCTCGGGATTGACGAAGGCCACCGAGAACACCCGGGCGAACTCGCCCGAGGTGACCCGGGTGAACTCCTGCGACCACCGCGGAGCGGTCAGCATCTGCCGCCGCAACTCCTCCCGGGCGTACCGGACATGCCGCGCCTCCTCCACGACGTGGATCCGCGTGACCCCCCGGACGAGGGTCTGCACCCGCTCGTCCGGGAACGTCAGCCGCTGCATCCAGTCGAGGATCTCCTCGCCGAGCAGCGTCGCCGTGAACGACCCCGGAGTGGTCGAGATGGTCTTGAACAACCGGCCCAGATTCAGATGCGCCCGGCTCACCGGGTAGTGCGGCGTGCCCCCGCGCGTGATCAGCCGAGCGAACATCTTCGAGTGCCGGCACTCGTCCTCGATCTCCGTCAGCGCGTACCGGACGTGCGCGCTCGTCGCCGCCTTGTCGTAGATGTGCCGCACCAGCAACTGCATCAGGATGATCTCGAACCAGATGCCCAGCGAGGCCAGCGCGGCCGCCTCGTGCCGCGACAGCGCGATCCGCTGCTCCTCGCCCATCTTCCGCCACAGCGGAGTGTCGTACAGCGACACCAGCTCGGGCGGCCAGAACCACTTGCCCTCCTCGAAGGGCGCGTCCCAGTCGAGCTCCTTGTCGGGGTCGAAGGAGTGCTTGGCGGAGGAGTCGAGGAGGCGCTCGGCCACCTGCTCCCGGTCCTTGAGCAGACCGAGCGCGTCACGGAGCACATCGGCTTCGGGCACCGTCGTCATGGCTGTTCCCACCTCGTCGTACGGGATCACTTCAGAAGTTACCGGCGGTCACAACTTATGAGACTGCTTGTCAGTAAGCTCGTCAATCCCCTGTGCCGGACTTGTTGACGACACGTCTACTCCGTGTGAGCCTGCGATGTATGCCGACGCATGAGCTGTACGCCGCGGACTCGGGAGATCCCCTCTGGCAGATACCGGCCTCGGGGGCGGCCCGCTTCAACTGGGAGTACGACGACGGTCGTGACCGGCTGCTCGCCCTCTACCAGAAGGGCAAGGACAAGCAGTGGGACGGCCAGAAACGCATCGACTGGAGCCTGGAGGTCGATCCTGAGGACCCGCTCGGCACCCCGGACGAGGCGCTGACCCTGTACGGCACCCCGTACTGGGCGAAGATGACCGACCGCGACAAGAGCGAACTGCGCAAGCACTACGCGTCGTGGCAGTTCAGCCAGTTCCTGCACGGCGAGCAGGGAGCGATGGTCTGCGCCGCGCGGATCGTGGAATCGGTGCCGGACCTCGACGCGAAGTTCTACTCGGCCACGCAGACCATGGACGAGGCCCGGCACGCGGAGGTCTACGCCCGCTTCCTGCACGAGAAGATCGGGATGCTGTACCCGATCAACGACAACCTCCAGTCCCTCCTCGGCGACACGCTCCGCGACGCGCGTTGGGACATGCCCTACCTGGGCATGCAGGTCCTGATCGAGGGACTGGCGCTGGCCGCCTTCGGGATGATCAGGGACACCACCGACAAGCCGCTGCCGAAGCAGATCCTGTCCTACGTGATGCAGGACGAGGCACGCCATGTCGCCTTCGGCCGCATGGCCCTGCGCGACTACTACCGGCAGCTCTCCGACGCCGAGCTCCGCGAACGCGAGGAATTCGTGATCGAGGGCTGCTACTTGATGCGGGACAGGCTGCGCGGGGTCGAGGTCCTGGAGAACTTCGGGATCCCCAGGGCGGAGGCCGAGGAGTTCAGCGAGAACTCCGAATTCCTGCACCTTTTCCGCCAGTTGCTCTTCAGCCGCATCGTGCCGTGCGTCAAGGACATCGGCCTGTGGGGCGAACGCCTCCAGCGGGCCTATGTGGACATGGGCGTCTTCGAGATGGGCAACTCCAACCTCGACCTCCTGATGGCACAGGACGAGGAGATGGCCGAACAACTGGACGCGGAACGATTCGCGGCCGAGGAACGGGACCGCGTCGCGGAGATAGGGACGACGATCGACGAGGGCCGCGCCTGACGGCGCCGCAGGCATCGAACCGCCCCCTGCCTCTCACTCACCGGCCCGGGGATCACGCTCGAATTGGCCTCCCCGTACCCACCTCCGACCCGGGATGATCCCCTCATGACCCCGTCGATCACCCCGAACCGCACAGCCGCCCGACGCAGCCTCGAAGGCCTGGCCCTGGGCGACGCCTTCGGGGAGCGCTGGTTCCCGCTCTTCAGGGACCGGCTCCAGGCCTACGAGGAGATCCGCGCCCGGCAGACCCCACAGGAGCCCACCTGGCACTGGACGGACGACACGGCGATGGCCCTCGGCATCATGAGGGTCCTCGACGAGTACGGCGAGATCCGGCAGACCGAGCTGGCACAGGCGTTCGCGCTGGCCTTCGACGCGGACCCGGCCCGCGGGTACGGCCGCGGCATGTGCGAACTCTTGCCGAGGCTGGTCCAGGAGCCGCACAGGTGGCCCGAGTCGGCGCGCGGCCTGTTCGGCGGCGAGGGGAGCCTCGGCAACGGCGCGGCGATGCGCGTCGCTCCGCTGGGGGCGTGGTTCCAGGCGAGCCTGCCGGCCGTCGCGGAGCAGGCCGCGTTGTCGGCCGAGGTGACGCACGCGCACCCGGAGGGCATCGCGGGCGCGGTCGCGGTGGCGACGGCGGCCGCGTTGTCCGCCCGGGGCGAGCAGGACCTCGCGGCCGTCGCGGCGGCCACCCCGCGGAGCGCTGTCCGGGACGGCCTCGAAAGGGCGGCGGACCTCTCCTTCTCCACCGCTCCGTGGAAGGCCTCGGACATCCTGGGCAGCGGTCAGCGAGTACGGGCCGACGACACCGTTCCCTTCGCGCTCTGGTGCGCCGCCCGGCACCCCGACGACCTGACGGCGGCGCTCTGGAGCACGGCCGAGGGCTTCGGCGACATCGACACGACGTGCGCGATCACCGGCGGGATCGTGGCGGCCCGCACCGGTGTCGACGCGGTCGCCGCCGACTGGCTGAGCCGCAGCGAGGCGGTCCCCGGAGGCGCCTGACCCGGCGCTCGCGAGCCGATCACGGCCACGGAACCAGGACGTCCGGCCCCGAGGGATCGGAGCCGTCCACGGCCCCCGGCGGGACGGAGGTCCGCAGGCTGAAGGCGTGCGGGGTGGGTCCGTGTCCGCGTAGGTGCGGCAGACGGGACTCGGCGTCGGCGACCGTCGGGCGGTGACCGGCCGGGACCCACCACAGCGCGGTCAACGCCTCCCCCATCCGCTCGAACCTCCCCCGGGAACCCTCAACTCCCCAGCACCGCCTCCATCACCCCCCGGGCGATCGGCCCCGCGAACCCGCCCCCCGTGATGTCCCCGCGGTTCGCCGCCGCGTCCTCGACGACCACGGCGACGGCCACCGCGGGCTCCACGGAGCCGTCGGCACGGGCCCAGGAGATGAACCAGGCGTACGGGGTGCCGGAGTTGCCGATGCCGTGCTGGGCGGTGCCGGTCTTTCCGCCGACGGTGGCACCGGGAATGGCGGCCACGGTTCCCGTGCCCTTCTCCACCACGTCGGTCATCAGTTCCCTCATGCGCTCCGCGGTGGACGCGCTCATCGCCTGGTGGAGGGTGCGCGGCCCGGTGGTGGCCAGCGTCGCGCCACTGCGCGAGGCCGTCCGCTCCACCAGGTAGGGCGTCTTGACCGAACCGTCACCCGCGACGGCCGCGGCGATCATCGCCATCTGCAACGGCGTCGCCCGTGTGTCGAACTGGCCGATGGAGGAGAGCCCCAACTGGGCCTGGTCGAGCCGCAGATCGAAGTTGCTGGGCGCCACGGAGAACGGGATGCGCAGCTTGCGGTCGTTGAAGCCGAAGTTCGCCGCCGTCCTCGTCATGCCGTCGAGCCCGATGTCGACGCCGAGCTTCGCGAACACCGTGTTGCAGGACCAGGTGAACGCGTACCGCAGGGAGGCGTCCTCGCAGCCCTCGATCTCGTTGGTGAGCCTCGTCGTGGTGCCGGGGAGCCGGTACGGGTTCGGCGACCTGGTCGGCGCGTCCATGTCCTCGACGACCCCGGAGTCCAGCGCCGCCGCGGCGGTCAGCACCTTGAACGTCGACCCCGGCGGATACGTCTGCCGGACGGCCCGGTTGAGCATCGGCTTGTCGGCCCGGGCGTTCAGCCTCGCCCACGCCGTGGACGCGGCCGCCCCCGTCCCGGACAGCGGGGCGGGATCGTACGACGGGGTGGAGACCAGGGCGAGGATCCGCCCGGTGGACGGCTGGATCGCGGCGACGGCGCCCCGGCGACCGTCGAGGCCCTCGTAGGCGGCCCGCTGCGCGACCGAGTTGAGGGTGGTGACGACGCTGCCGCCGGCGCCGCGGGCCCGGGTGAGGCCGTCCAGCAGGGGGAGCGGGGCGAGCATCGGGTCGCTGCCGGAGAGGATGCCGTCCTCGGTGCCCTCCAGCAGGGTGGTCCCGTAGAGCTGTGAGGCGAAGCCGGTGACGGACGCGTACAACGGCCCGTCCAGGTAGGTCCGTTCGTAGCGGAACTGCTCGCCGGTGTCCTTGGAGCCGGTGACCGTGCGGCCCTCGACGACGATGTTCCCGCGCGGCTGGCCGTAACGGGCGATCGCCGGACGGCGGTTGGCGGGATTGCGGTCGTACGACGGGGCCTGGACGACCTGGACGCGGGCGGCGTTGACCAGGAGGGCCACGAGCAGCATGGCGCACAGTCCGATGGCCCGGCGGATGTACTTGGTCATGGCGCGGGTGTCCCGTCGTACTGACCGCGGGCGCAGTCGCTGATCCGGATCAGGAGGGCGACGATGATCCAGTTGGTGACGACGGACGAGCCGCCCTGCGCGAGGAACGGCATCGCCATGCCGGTCAGCGGGATCAGCCCGGTCACCCCTCCCGCGATGACGAAGACCTGGAGCGCCACGATCGAGGCGAGACCGATCGCGAGGAGCCGGCCGAAGGGGTCGCGCAGCGAGAGGCCCGCGCGGTAGCCGCGCTCGACGAGGAGGGCGTAGAGGAGGAAGACGGCGGACAGGCCCGCCAGCCCGAGTTCCTCGCCCGCGGTCGCCAGGATGAAGTCGGACTTGGCGGCGAACCCGATGAGGACCGAATGGCCGAGCCCGAGGCCGGTGCCGAGCATCCCGCCGGCGGCGAACGCGAAGAGGGACTGGGCGAGTTGATTGGGTCCCTGGCCCGCGGTGATCGAGGCGAACGGGTCGAGCCAGTCCTCCACCCGGCTGTGCACGTGCGGTTCCAGGCGGCCGACGGCGACTGCGCCGACGGAGGCGAGCAGCAGCCCGACCGCGATCCATCCGGTGCGGCCGGTGGCGACGTAGAGCAGGATCACGAACAGGCCGAAGAAGAGCAGCGAGGTGCCGAGGTCCCGTTCCAGGACCAGGACCAGGACGCTGAGCAGCCAGATCGTCACGATCGGGCCCAGTACGCGGCCGGTGGGCAGTTGGAGCCGCCGGAACCGCCAGATCTGGCGGCCGCTGTAGGCGAGCGCGTTGCGGTTGGCGGCGAGGTAGCCGGCGAAGAAGATGGCCAGCAGGACCTTCGCGAACTCGCCCGGCTGGATGGAGAATCCGGCGATCCGGATCCAGATGCGGGCGCCGTTGACCGCCGGGAAGAAGATCGGCAGGACGAGCAGGGCGAGCGCGCCGACCACCGACACATACGTGTAGCGCTGGAGGACGCGGTGGTCGCGCAGGCCGAGCACGACGACGATGAAGAACGCGACGCCGAGGGTCGACCAGACGAGCTGGATGGGGGCCGCCTGGTCGTGCGGGGTCTCCAGGTCGAGCCGGTAGATCAGCACCAGGCCCAGTCCGTTGAGGAGGACGGCGATGGGCAGCAGCAGCGGATCGGCGTACGGGGCCCGCAGGCGTACGGCGACGTGGGCGAGGAGCGCGAGCACGCCGAGCCCGGCGCCGTAACCGGCGGCGCCGGGCGGAACGGTGCCGTGCTTGGCGAGGCCGACGGCGCAGTAGCCGTACACGCAGAGCAGGACGGCGACGACGATGAGGGCGAGCTCGATGCCACGGCGCCTGGGGAGGCGTTCAGCGGGTGGGGCCGGGTCCGCCACCACGGCCGTTCCGGACATTCCGGGCTGGATCATGTCCGGAACGTAGCAAGCGGGCGACCCGATGTCCCGTTATGGGGCGACGGAGCCCCGGGTGTCAGCACCAGCGGGGGACCGGGCCGATGTTGTCGATGTAGCGCGCGGCGCCCCAGGCCCAGGTGCCGTCCGTGAGGAGGTACCAGAGCGGGTTGCCGTCGACGGTCTCGCCCGGCGTCTTGCAGAAGATGGAGACGATCTCCCCCTGCCGCGCGACCCGGATGAGCTGGCTGCCGCGGGTCGGGGAGCTGCGCAGGGCCAGCCCGCCACGGGCGGTGACCCGGCCCTGGTACAGCTGCTGGTTGTTCTGGTTGTTCTGGTTGTTCTGGCTGTGCTGGTTGCTCTGGCTGTGGTTGTTGCCGTTGCCGTTGGGGTTGGGGTTGGGGTTGCCGTTGGAGTTGGCGTTCCCCGGTTGGCGGCCGCCGCCCCCGTCCCCGCCGCCCCCACCACCGTTGTTCCAGTTCTGATTACCGCCCCCGCCGTTGTTCCAGTTCTGGTTGCCGCCGCCACTGTTGTCCCAGGTGCTGTTGCCGCCTCCGCCGTTGTCCCAGTTCTGGGTGCCCCCGCCGTCACCGTCGCCGCCGTTGTTCCACGACTGGCCCCCGGCGTCGCCACCCCCGCCGTCGCCACCGCCGCCCCCGTCGTCGCCACCGTTGTTCGCCTGGTGACCGCCGGTGCCGTCGCTCCACTGGTGGTTGTCACTGCTTCCGGTGCCGCCGTCGTTGTCGGCGAGGGCGGGGGTGGCACCGGCGAGGGCGAGGCTGCCGGCGGCTAGGGCCATACCGATTCGGGTGTATGTGGACCGCAGGGACATGGAGGGCTCCTCCAGGAAGGGGGCGAAGCTGACTTATCGCCACATTAGGAGCGTGAGCCGGGGAGCGCAGTTCACAGTCCGCCATCGGAGACGCCCGGCTCCCGCCGCCCGTCCTGAGGGAGCGTCAGTGTCGCCACCGCTCCGCCGTCCGGGGCGTTGGCGAACTCCAGACGTGCCCCCAGGACCTCCGCCTGGCCGAGCGCGATGGTCAGGCCGAGCCCGTGCCCCGTCGCGCCGCCCTCGGTACGGAAGCGCTGCGGGCCGTGCTCCACGAGGTAGCCGGGGTATCCGTCCCCGTGGTCCCGTACGGTGACGACCGGGCCGTTCAGGGTCAGCACCACCGGCGCCCTGCCGTGCTTGTGGGCGTTCGCCACCAGGTTCCCCAGCACGCGCTCCAGCCGCCGCCGGTCGGTCTCCACCCGTGTGCCCCGCACCACGCGGACCGCGGTGTCGGTCCCCGACGCGCGCACCACCCGTTCGGCCAGCGGCACCAGCGGTTCCGAGTCCAGCTCCAGACGCTCACTGCCGGCGTCCAGCCGGGAGATCTCCAGCAGGTCCTCGGTGAGGGTGCGCAGCGTGGCCACCCGGTCGCGCACCAGCTCCGTCGGCCGCCCCGGCGGGAGCAGTTCGGCGGCCGCGTGCAGCCCGGTCAGCGGAGTGCGCAGCTCGTGCGCCACGTCCGCCGTGAAACGCTGCTCGCTCAGCAGCTTGCCCTGCAACGACGAGGCCATCGTGTCGAGCGCGTCGGCGACCGCGGCCACCTCGTCCTGCGGACGCGTCGGATCCTGGGCGCGCGGGTCGTTGACGCGCGCGTCGAGGTCGCCCGCGCTGATCCGCCGCGCCACGCGCGCCGTCGCGTGCAGCCGGCGCGTCACCCGGGTCACCGCGAACACCCCGACCAGCAGCGTCACGCCGATCGCGAGGGCCGAGGACCACACGATCGCCCGGTCCAGGGCGTCGATGGCGTGCGCACCTTGGGCGTAGTCGAACCGGACGGCGAGCGCGCGCCCTCCGCCGGCGGGCCCGGCGGCCCACATCGTGGGGTGCGTGTCGTGCTCGCCGACCATCGTGCCGCGCTTCCCGTCCTCCGCCAGCTCGCGCAGCCGCGCGGGCAGCCCGGGAGGGTCGACGCCCGCGTCCGGCGGCAGCCGGTCGCCCGCCTCGTAGGCCGTCGTGACGTCGGCGAGCCGGTCGAGCGCGCGGTCGCGGGCCTCGCCGACGGTCTGGTCGGTCACCGAGACATGCACGAGGACACCGAGGAGGGCGACGAGACAGCAGCACATCACCGCGATGAACGCGGCCGCCTTCCACGTGAGGGTGGCGGTCCAGCGCGGCAGACGCAGCGACCGCCTCATGGAGCGCTCGCGGCCGGAGAGAGGGCAGGGGACCGTGCCGGGGGGACCGTGGGGGAGGCCTGGCGTGCGGAGGGGGATCGTGCCGGGGCGGGTGAGTCCGTCGGTGTCGACGGTCCGACCCGCAGGATCTCGTCACGGGTCGCCAGCATCGCGTTCTGGTGCGGGTCCCAGGACCAGACCGTGCGGAACTCGTATCCGGGCAGGGTCGAGGGCGAGCGGATGATCACGTCGCGGCCCGCCAGTTCCACGCTGACGACGCTGTCCGCGGTCCCCATGACCTGCACCAGCCGGTGGTCGAGGAACGTGTACACGCGCACCGCGAGCTGGTGGGCGGGGAAGCGGATGCCGAGCACCATGTCGGCCTTCCCGTCGCCGGTGAGATCGCGGTAGTACGCCCGGAGGACCGGGCATTTCCTGCCCCGCGCGCCCGGTTTCCCGCAGTCCTTCAGCAACCGCGCCGTCTCGGCGTACGCCGCGTGCGGTCCGGTGTACTCGTCCGGATGGGCCGCGACCTGGGCGCGTACGACCGTCACAGGGTCCAGCGCGTGGATGTCGTCGTCGGGTGCCGCGACGCCCTTGACCGTCTCGGTGTCCGCCTCGCCGTAGTCGATCGCGGGTGTCGCGGCGGGCGGAAGCTGCGGCCACAGCCGGGTCGGGCCGATCGCGGTGGGGGTCGCGCCGGCGCTGTGCAGAGCCCCGGTGTCGCCGCAGCCGGCCAGGGCTGTCGCCAGGAGGGCGGCGATGGCGCAGAGGAGAGCACGAGCGGTCCGGCCGGCCCCGCCGGTCCGGCCGGACCGGCGGGGCCCGCCGGTATGACCGGCCACCCGGGACCGGAGGCGGAGCCCTCGCGCGAGGCGGCTGTGGATCACTGGGCTCCCGGGTCCGGGCGGCCCCGTCCGCGGGCGCTGCCGCGCCGCCTACCGCACGAGACCGGCGAAGGAGAAGGAAAGGAGGCCGTCCGAGGGGTGCCCGCCTCGAACGGGCACACCCCGGGCGACCGGGCACGACACGGGGCGACCGACCACCCCGCACCCCTTATTCATACAGAAATCCTTTTTGTTCGCACGCATGGAACGGCCCGGCGGGGCCGCCCGGCCCCTCTCCTGCCCGCGGGAGACCCCGCTCCGGCCCCTGCTCAGCGTCTCCCCGCCCCCTCCGTCCCCGCGCCTCCCTCGGGTCTCCTCCGTCCCCGCGTCCCCGCGTCCCCTCCGTGTCTACTCCGCGAGTTCCTCGAGAAGGCGTGCCGTGGGGAGCCCGGCCCGCAGGTACTCCACGAACAGTTCGTTGTGCAGCGCCCAGGGCGAGCGCCGGGCCCGGATCAGCCGTATCGCGTCGTCGGCGGTGTGCCCCGCCAGGATGAGCGCGTGCGCGACGACCAGCCCCGAGCGGTTGTACCCCTGGAGACAGCGGACGAGCACCTGGCGCCCGTCCTCCAGCGCGTCGTCCGCGGCCCGCGCGAGCCGCATCACCCCGGTGAGCTGCGTACCGTCCAGCGGCCCGTCCGGTATCGGCCACACATGATGCTCGACCCCCGGATCGGGCCCGTGCCCCGGCTGCCGCAGCAGCGTCAGGACCAGGTCGAACTCATCGTGTACGACGGCGGATTGCCGTTGTCCCGAACGCCCCGCGAACTCGTGTCCGCCCATCCACAGGCCGGGCACGATCTCACTCCACGGGCTGTCCGGGGCCGGAACATCCGGATATCTTCTGCGAGTTCGCAACAGCGCCTCCCACCCAACCGCCCCAACTCCTGCCAAAGGTAACCGGGTTCTTGCCCCTGGAGCACCCCGCCTGTTCCCATGGTCATGGGGTGATGGCTCATGAACGGACTGCGCGTCGTACCGGCCCGGCGGCACGGACAGGAGCGCCTGTACGTGTGCCTGACCGACGGCAGAAGCGTCGCCTGGTACGACCGTGACACGGCCAGGGTCAATCTGCTCAGCGAGGACCGGCGCGAGGACGTGCTCGACGTTCTGCGCCCGTTCCTGACCGGCCCGGTGACCGTCGGACCGCCGCCCGTCCCGACCTCGGCCGAGCTGGCCCGGCTGGCCCTCCACCCCGACGACGACCTCGCGCCCAACCGGCCCGGCGAGGCCCTGGTGATCGACCTCGACCGGGATCCCGGCCCGGCGCACTGGCTGCGCCCCGACCCGCGCCGCCGCGCGCTCGCCGCCGAGCAGGTCGTCGGTACGGCGCTCGACCGGATGGAAGGAGGCGGCCGGCACACCCTGCACTCGATCCCGCTCCCGGGCGGCGACCGCATCCACCACCTGCTGATCGGCCCCGCCGGCCTCTTCTGCCTGCACGTCCTGCCCGTCCACAAGCAGCGCGTCCTGGTCACCGACCCGATGGTCACCGTCGGCCGCCACGAAGCGCGCCCGCTGCTCCGCCGGGTCCGCGCGGACGCCGACCGCGCGTCGCATGCCCTGACCGCCGAGGTCCACGCCGTCCTCGCCGTGGTCGGCCCCGCCCGCCTGGACGTCCCGGCGCCTTCGCGCGAGGTCCGCGTCCTGCGGGACACCGACCTCGCGAGCCTCACCCGGCTCGGCGGTGTGCTGAAGCCCGCGGACGTGGAGGCCCTGTACGCGCTGGCCCGCGACCGGCACACGTGGCTCAGCGTGTGAACGCCGGCCGCGTCCTGCCGGACCGTGGACACCGCGCCGCACCCGGCACCCCCCGCACCCGGCACCCGCCCCACCCCTGGTGTTTCGTTCACGGCAGCGGGCCGGCACGCTCCCTTCAAGCCCTTCAAGCCCTTCAAGCCCTTCACGGCAGCGGGCCGGCACGCTCCCTTCAAGCCCTTCAAGCCCTTCACGGCAGCGGGCCGGCACGCTCCCTTCAAGCCCTTCAAGCCCTTCAAGCCCTTCAAGCCCTTCACGGCAGCGGGCCGGCACGCTCCGCGTCGAAGAGCGGCGCCAGGAGATCACCGAAGTCCTGGACTCGGGGCGGGATGTCCGCCGCCTGGAAGGCCAGTCGGTCCGGAGACCCGCAGTCCTCGACCTCCTCCCAGGTCACGGGAGCGGACACCGTCGGCTCCTCCCGGGCCCGTAGCGTGTAAGGGGTGGCGGTCGTCTTGCGGCCGGCGTTCTGGCTCCAGTCGACGAACACCTTTCCCGGCCGCAGGTTCCGCGTCATCCGGTGAACGACCCGCCGCGGCAGCGCCCTCTCCGCCTCCACGGCCAGCTCCTTCGCGTACGCGCTGACGTCGGCGGACGGCGTCGGCGCGACGGAAGCCAGCAGATGCAGCCCCTTCGACCCGGACGACTTCACGTACGCCTCGATCCCGTCGGCGGCCAGCCGCTCGCGCAGCCACAGCGCCACCTCGCAGCACTCCACCACCGTGGCCGGGGCCCCCGGATCGAGGTCGAAGACGATCCGGTCGGCGATCCCGGGCGTGCCGATGGTCCACTGCGGTGTGTGGAACTCCGTCACGAGGTTCGCCGCCCACATGAGGGAGGCCAGATTCTGGACGAGGACCATGCGCGCGGGCCCCTCCGTGCGCGGAACCTCGGCGGTGGTGACCCAGGCGGGTGTACCGGGCGGCACGTTCTTGGTGAAGAAGACCTGCCCGTCCGGCCCGTCGGGATAGCGCAGGAAGGAGACCGGACGGTCCAGCAGATGGGGGAGCAGTACGTCCGCGACCGTGGCGTAGTAGTGCAGCACCTCGCCCTTGGTGAATCCGGTGGCCGGATGGAGGACCTTGTCCAGATTGGTGAGCGCGAGCCTCCTGCCCTCCACCTCCGTTATCGGCGTCATACGATGACAATCCCACGAAAACGGCACAAACCTTGCTCAAAGTGATCGGAAGGGTGCTGCACGTGCGATCCATCTGGAACGGCGCCATCTCCTTCGGCCTGGTGAGCATCCCCATCAAGGTCATGAACGCCACGGAGAGCCACGCGATCTCCTTCCGGCAGATCCACCTCGACGACGGCGGCCGCATCCGCTACCGCAAGGTCTGCGAGCTGGAGGACAGCGAGGTCTCGTCCGCGGAGATCGGCAAGGCGTACGAGGACGTGGACGGAACCCTGATCCCGATCACGGACGAGGACCTGGCCTCGCTGCCCGTCCCGACCACCCGGACCATCGAGATCGTGGCCTTCGTCCCGGCGGAGCGCATCGACCCACTCCAGATGGACACGGCGTACTACCTGGCGGCGAACGGCGTCCCGGCCGCCAAGCCGTACATTCTGCTGCGCGAGGCCCTCAAGCGCAGCCAGAAGGTCGCCGTGGCGAAGTTCGCGCTGCGGGGGCGGGAGCGGCTCGGCATGCTGCGGGTCGTCGACGACGTGATCGCCATGCACGGCCTGCTCTGGCCGGACGAGATCCGGGCCACCGACGAGGTCGCCCCCGACACCGCCGTCACGGTCCGCGACAAGGAACTCGACCTGGCCGACGCCCTGATGGACACCCTCGGCGAGGTCGACCTCGAAGACCTGCACGACGACTACCGCCAGGCCGTGGAGGAACTCGTCACCGCCAAGGCCGAGGGACACGAGGCACCCGCCGCTCCCGCCGGGGACGAGGACGGTGGCAAGGTGCTTGACCTGATGGCGGCCCTGGAGAAGAGCGTGCGCGCGGCCAAGGAGTCGCGCGAGGACACCACCGGAACCGGCGAGGACGCCCAGGTCACCGAACTGCCGTCGGCGTCCGGCAAGGCGCGGGCCCGGGGGCCGGCCCGTACGGCACCCAAGGAGGTCGGCGGAAAGAAGTCGACGTCGACGGCTAAGAAGACGACGGCTAAGAAGACGACGGCGAGGAAGTCGACGGCGAAGTCGGCGGCGGCGAAGCAGACGCCCGAGAAACGAACGGCGAAGTCGACCACGGCGGCGAAGGATTCGACTTCCCGGACGACGGCCAGGAAGACAGCCGCGAAGACAGCCGCGAAGACGGCCACGAAGAAGACGCCGGCGAAGAAGACGACATCGCGCAAGCGAGCGTCGGCGTGAGGACGACAGACCGAGGGGTGCCGAGGGGTGCCGAGGGGTGCCGAAGGGTGCTGGGAGGCCGCCGCTACCACCGTCACCACCCCGGCAGATGCACGAGAACGCCGCTCACCAGAAGGAGCGAGGCGATCTGAGCGATCCCCCATGAGAGGCGGTAGCTGAGCGTCCGGTGATTACGGACCTCCAGCAGCCGGGGGAAGATCTCCTGCGGATGTTCCAGGTCGTACGTGTCGGTCCAGTGCACGGAGACGACCATCAGGCTCAGTGCCCCGGACAGGCCACTCGCGACAAGCGCGGCGACCAGGAGCGCCGTGGAAGCGGCACCCCCGGGAAGAATGGTCAGGACGACGGTGGCGGCCGACACGAGGAATCCGTCGTAGCCCAGCAGCACCTGAGCCTTGGAGTCCAGCACGCTCAGGCACCCGTAGAGATAGTCGTGGGCGTACATGTCCTGCGGTTCGGGCTGGAGCCTCTTGAGCGCCTCCAGATGGGTCCGGGACTGAGGCCCCTGGAAGATCCCTTGTCGTAACCAGGACCGCATCCCGCCTCAACTCCCCGCGAATCGCCACCACTTCCCCCGGACGAGCATGCCCACCTGACCGCGGGATGCCCGCACACCACCGCACACGTGCGCCCTCACTACGGCGACGTCGGTAGATCGCACTCCTGCATGCGGAGGACCCGGCGACGGCGGGCCGAGGGATGAGCGGAGCGCGCACGCCACCACCCCGCCCCATCGGTTGATAGCCGCCCCGTCGGCTCATAGTCACCCGGGACGGAAGAACCGGGGGCAGGATGACCTCATGACAAAGCAGCCCGTACGGCAGGCCGGTGGCCCCTCCCATGGTTCGGTGCTCTCGTTGTGGTCGAAGGACTCCGTCCTGTCGATCGGCTCGGTAGGTTCGGTCCTGTCCGTGGGCTCAGTGGGGTCGGCCTTGTCGGTGGGCTCGATCGGAAGCGCCCTGTCGATCGGCTCGATCGGCTCCTCCCTGTCCCTGATCTCGGCCGGCTCCTGGCTGAGTACGGGCTCGGTACTCTCCGCCCAGTCGAGCTGGTCGGTCCTCTCCTGGCGCTCGTCCCGCGCCTTCCTGACCGCAGGAGCGCTGGGCGCCGCGACGGCAGCCGCGGTGCTCCTACCGCACCTGCTCCACAAAACCCGCCCGACCACGCCGTAGCCGAACGCGCGCGGCCACGGTCCGGGACAGCGGCTGGTGCCGGACGAGTTGTGGGAGCTGTTCCAGCGGGTGGCGCCGGAGGCGCCCACGCGGCTTCAGGGTGGTGGTCGGCGAAGGCACGGTGACCGTGAAGTGCCGGCCGCGATCGTGTCCGTGGCGACATCGGGCGGCACATGGCAGCAGCTGCCCGCGGCCTCCTTCGGGTCGTCCGGGCGGGCAAGTGGTCGGCGGCCGCGGGCGTTCTTCGGGTGCCTGTACTACGCGACCGGGCGAGGCGCATGACCGGCGGAGGCTGAAGCAGCGGGCCCGGGGCGAGGTGCGCATCGTGCCGATTCCGCCTCCGCTGGTGCGGCTGCTGCGCGAGCACTTGAAGGAGTTCGGCACGGTGAAGGACGGCCGGCTGTTCTTCACCGTGCGAGGCAACGAGATGCCAGCCTCCTCGTACTTGCGTGCATGGAAGCAGGCGCGGGAACTTGGGCTCGTCCCCGATCAGGTGTCCTCGGTCCTCGCCTTCCGGCTGTACGACCTGCGTCACGCGGGAGTTTCTCAGTGGCTCAACTCCGGTGTCCCGGCCCTAAGGGCCGCCGCTCGCGCGGGCCATTCGGTGGACGTCCTTCTGAAGATCTACGCCAAGTGCATCGATGGCCAGGAGCAGGAGATGAACGACCGGATCATGCAAGGACTGGGGGAGGAGGACGACCTCACGGACTGACACAACCACATGACCGCTGAACGGGAACCCCGGGCCGCCTCTGGTCCGGGGTTCCGGTCTGTCGACGTGCGGTCGGACGATCGGATGTCATGGGCGTCTGGTTAAGCTCCCGGCCATGGCGAAAGATCTAGGCTTCACCTGCTCATGTTGCGGGGAGTACCACGCGGAGCTTCCGATGGGTTACTCGACCACGGCCCCTGACGTCTGGCACGAGCGCTTCGCGGGCGATCTCGACAGCATGCTCTCCAGTGACCAGTGCATCATCAAAGGCCAGCACTACTTCATCAAGGGCCTGATCGAGATACCGGTGGTCGGCAGGGAAGACCCCTTCTCCTGGGGCGTCTGGGTCTCCTTGAGCCGGGACAGCTTCGCCCGAGCCCTGGACATGTGGAACACCCCTGGGCGTGAAGCCGAGAAACCGTACTTCGGCTGGCTGACCACTGAGCTGAGTCTGTATTCGCCCAGCACGCTCAACCTGAAGACGAACGCTCACACCCGTCCCATCGGCCAGCGTCCCTTCATCGAGCTGGAACCCACCGATCATCCCCTCGCAGCCGATCAGCGGACCGGTATGACGTACGAGCGCGTGCGCGAGATTGCGGAGGCGGTCCTCCACCCCGGCGACAACGCGTGATCCGAGTTGCATGACCGGTGCGCCCTCGGTCCACGCCGTGACTCTCAGAGGACCGCGGAACAGCTGCTGACCTGCCGTGAAGTCCCTCAAGATCAACACGTCTTACAACGTGATCACTGGCAAACGGCTGCTTTCGGCGGCATCCGCCTGCGCATGGCCGTAGATACGCGAAGACCCCGGCCTCAGCTTTTCCGCTGGTGACGGGGTCTTTGGGCACCTCATAAGGGTTGCCCCCGGCAGGATTCGAACCTGCGCACACGGCTCCGGAGGGCCCTTCAGGCTTCGGTAAAGACGCTGGTCACACGGACGAAACCAGTGGGTTGAGCTCACGGCGTCCACGAATGGTCCACGGCCTGGCGCCGCTAACTGCGCCAGGCCATGCGCTCAACCACGGCTCCTCTCAGAGCAGGAACCAGTAGTTCCCGCCCGCGACACCGACAGCCGCAGCCAGGAGCATGAGGAACGCCGGCGACACCGACAGAGACACGGACAGGTCGAAATGCTTGCCGACGGACACGCGAACATGCCGGGGGGCGGCAGCCTGGCGAGCCTGGGCCTGGAGGCCAGCCTGGCTGCTCTGGCTCGCGTTGACGGACGTGTCATGCTGGTGGTTCATAGGTAACCCCCTTCGTGGTGGGGCGTCGCCGCCCTCGCGGCCTACCAACCTGATGACGGCGACGCCCCCGCCCACCCCGCCTGCTTGTGCAGAAGAGGACAAAAAAGGGGCCCCCCACCGGTGAAGGGCGGGGGGGGGCCCGCAATATAAAGATATCGTTTCCAGGTAAACAATAATTTGTCAAAAACCCCCCCAT